>JAEEGO010000195.1 GCA_016280355.1 Lachnospiraceae bacterium
GTCAGGATACATGCTGGGTGTCAATCCGTTCAACCAGCCGGGTGTAGAGAGTTATAAGAAGAACATGTTCGCACTTCTCGGCAAGCCCGGATACGAGGATAAGACGGAGGAACTCAGGGCTCGTCTTTAATAAGGAGTAAGATCGATGAATATTGAGATAAAAAATGCCTATGCCCTGATCGACGGTAAGATAGACCGGCACAGCATATATATCACCGGAGACAGTATATCCGGCATAGACAGCAGGCCGGAGGGATTTAAGGCTGAAAAAACGATAGAAGGGACAGACCGTCTGGTAATCCCGGGACTCATAAATGCGCATACCCATTCCTATATGGCGCCGCTCAGAAATATCGCCGATGATATGCCTTTCATGGACTGGCTGTTGAAAGGCGTCACACCGGTAGAAGACAGTATGACCGGAGAGGATGCATATTGGGGAGCTATGCTCGCCATTGCCGAAATGATCCGCTGCGGAACCACCACCTTCAACGATATGCAGATGCACATTCACAATACCACAAGAGCTGTAAAGGAAAGCGGTATGAGAGCCGTGATATGCAGAGGGCTGGTAGGAGATAAATATGACCGGGATGATTACCGGATAAAGGAAGCGTTCGAAGAGATGCCCGACGGAGAAGGAACCAACGGAAGGCTGACCTTTATGCTCGGACCCCACGCCCCGTATTCTGCGGGATTTGATTACCTGAGATGTGTTGCTGATCTGGCAAAAGAAAAGGGACTCGGTATACATATACATCTGGCGGAGTCGGTGACAGAGGTCGAGAACCTGAAGAAAGAGCATGGTCTTTCTCCCATAGAATATGCCGATAAAGCGGGATGCTTTGAAGTGCCGTGTATAGCTGCACACTGTGTGCAGGTGACGGATTCGGATATTCGGCTGATGGCTGAAAAGAATGTATCGGTAGTCACGAACCCGGCATCAAATATGAAGCTTGGCAACGGATTCGCTCCGGTACCGGAGATGATGGAAGCCGGTATAAACGTATGTATAGGTACAGACGGTGCCGCATCAAACAACACGCTCAACATATTCCATGAGATAAGCCTGCTTACCCTGATCCACAAGGGAACGCACAGGACACCGGTATGTATCGGAGCAACAGAAGCTCTGCAGATGGCAACAGTGAACGGAGCCAAAGCATTGGGACTTTCAAAAACAGGAGAAATACGACCGGGATATAAGGCAGACCTTGCAATACTTGACATAAATACACCCAGTATGGTGCCGAAAAACAATATGCTTTCGAGCCTTACATACTCTGCAAACGGCTCGGAGGTTGACACTACGATCGTGGACGGTGAAATCCTCATGGAAAACAAGGAACTGAAGACGATCGACCTGGAAAAAGTACTGTATGAATCAAACAAGATGATGGAGCGCCTCTCAAAATAAAAACAAAATATAGTGTTGACATAAGATATTATCTGTCATAAAATCTATACAGTTTTTGAAACATACTGCATTTTGAGAGGAGATAGACATGAAGAAGAAGATCGTAGCAGTACTTACCACTCTTGCTATAAGTGCGCTGGCAGTAGTTCCTGCATTTGCAGCACCTACAGCAGAGGCAGCAGCTGCAGCAGCAGCACAGGATGCACGCAATGCAAAGATCGCATCTGAGAAGGCAAGGCTTGCAAGTGCAGCAGAATCTGAGCTTGCAAAGGGTGCAGCAGCAAAGGCAGCAGGTCAGGCAGCTTATGCAGCAGAGCAGGAAAGACTTGCCGCTTTCAGAACAGCAGAGCTTGCAAAGGGCGCAGCAGCAAAGGAAGCTGGTCAGGCAGCTTATGCAGCAGGTCAGTCAGCACTTGCCGCTTTCAAGGAAGGTGAGCTTGCAAAGGGCGCAGCAGCAAAAGAGGCTGGTCAGGCAGCTTATGCAGCAGGCCAGGCAGCACTTAATGCTTTCTATGCATCAACAAACGATGCTAAGGCAGCTTACATTGCAGACAGGGCAGAAGCTAAGAAGACCATCGACAAATATATCGCAGGACTTAACTAAAAGACAACGATAAGCAACAGACCCCCGGATGACTACGATCATCCGGGGGTTTTTTATATGTGACTGATATTGATTTGAAAATAGGGCTTTGGTATCATGTTTCATAGTTGGAAAACAGAGAAACGATGTGAATCGTGTATCATTACTAAATTATTTTAAGGAGGATACACAATGGCAAGTGAGATCAGAGACATCAACCTGGCACCGTCAGGGGAAACAAAGATAGAATGGGTAAGGCAGCACTGCGATCTGCTCAGGACCCTTTATGAGGAATTTGAGAAGACAAAGCCTTTTGCAGGAAAGAAGGTAGCACTGTCAGTTCATCTTGAAGCAAAGACTGCTTTTCTGTGCCTTACCATGGCGGCAGGAGGAGCGGAGATGTATGTGACGGGATCCAATCCGCTTTCCACACAGGATGATGTGGCCGCAGCTCTTGTAAAACACGGACTGGAAGTCCATGCATGGCACGGAACAACCGAAGAGGAATACAACAGCCACATAGATGCGGTTCTTTCAGTCGGACCGAATATCATCATAGATGACGGCGGTGATCTGGTGCATGCAATGCATACAAAGTACAAGGCACTTATCCCGGATGTGATAGGCGGATGCGAGGAGACAACTACAGGTATCATCAGGCTGGAGGCCATGAACAGGGCCGGAGAGCTGCAGTTCCCCATGGTCAGGGTCAACAATGCGATGATGAAGCATTTCTTTGACAACAGATACGGCACGGGACAGTCTGTATGGGATGGTATAAACCGTACGACAAACCTGATCGTAGCCGGTAAGACCGTGGTAGTGGCAGGCTACGGATGGTGTGGAAAAGGTGTAGCAATGAGAGCCAAAGGGCTTGGAGCCAAGGTGATCGTTACCGAGATCGATCCGGTAAAAGCTATAGAAGCTATCATGGATGGATTCGACGTGATGCCGATGAATGAAGCGGCAAGCCATGGGGATTTCTTTGTCACCGTTACGGGCTGTGACAAGGTCATAGACAGCGAGGATCTTGCAAATATCAAGGACGGGGCTATACTCACGAATGCAGGACATTTTGACTGTGAAGTAGATATGGCCTGGATACATGCGAATGCGAAGAGATCGTGGGAGGCACGCCAGAATATCATGGGATATGAGCTTCCTACAGGACAGACCGTGTATGTACTGGGAGAAGGAAGGCTCGTGAATCTGGCATGCGGTGACGGTCATCCCGCAGAGATCATGGATATGTCATTTGCCATTCAGGCACTTTCCGCGAAGTACCTCGTGGAGCATGGCAGCGAGCTGAAAGAGAAGCTTATCGATGTACCGGCGGAAGTAGACAGGCACGTTGCAGAGCTCAAGCTTGACTTCCTCGGAAAGAAGATAGATGTACTCACTCCCGAACAGGAGGCATATCTCAATCAGGGATTGTAAAATGCGATACATCTGCTTTGACACTTATAAGAACATGGGATAGAATAAAAACTCGGCTGGCTGAGTCTGTGGTGTTGACTCTCCGGTCCCGCGCAATGAGAGCCCACGAACCGTGTCAGGTCGGGAACGAAGCAGCACTAAGAGGTGTCTTTCATGTGACGCGGGGTACCCGGGGACGAGCCTAGGGTTCAGTCAGCCACCTTTTTTAAGTAAAACACAGGAGGTATATGTAATGGGGGCAAAAGAAGCAATTGAGGCAGGGAAGACGTCGCTCGGTATTGAGTTCGGATCAACGAACATCAAGGCAGTACTTATCGATGAGGATTTCAAGGTACTGGCGAGCGGAAAACACGCTTGGGAAAACAAGCTGGAAAACGGCATATGGACATATTCCCTTGACGATATCTGGAGCGGATTGCAGGACTGCTATTCGGCTCTGAGAAAAGAAGTACAGGAAAAGTATGGTGTAAACCTCACAACTACGGGAGCCATAGGATTCTCGGCCATGATGCACGGATATATGGTCTTCAACGATAAAGATGAACTGATGGTACCCTTCCGCACATGGAGAAATACCATTACGGGAGAGGCAGCTGACAAGCTTACCGAGCTTCTGGACTTTAATATCCCTCAGAGATGGTCCATAGCACATCTTTACCAGTCCATACTGAATAAAGAGGAGCATGTAAAGGATATCCGTACACTGATGACCCTGTCAGAATACATACACTGGCAGCTGTCCGGAGAAAAGGTAGCCGGCATAGGAGAGGCTTCCGGTATGTTCCCCATTGACTCCGCAATAAATGACTATGATCAGGAAAGGCTTGACAAGTTTGATGCAAAGATTGCTGAGTACGGTTTTTCCTGGAAGATAAGAGACATTCTCCCCAAAGTACTTGTTGCCGGAGATGCTGCCGGCAAGCTCACGGAAGAAGGAGCAAAGAAGCTCGATGTATCCGGCAATCTTAAGGCAGGCATACCCATGTGCCCTCCCGAGGGAGATGCAGGAACAGGTATGACTGCTACGAATTCGGTGGCAGTACGTACCGGAAATGTATCCGCAGGCACCAGCTGCTTTGCAATGATAGTGCTCGAGAAGCCGCTGTCAAAGGTCTATCAGGAACTCGACATGGTGACTACACCGACAGGAAAGCCGGTTGCCATGGCACATGTGAACAACTGTACATCAGATCTCAACTATTGGGTGAACATCTTCAAAGAGGTGCTCTCAATGAACGGAGTAGAAGCTACCAACGATCTGTATACGGCTCTCTTTGATAAGGCACTGACAGAGGATCCCGATTGCGGCGGAGTTCTCTCATACAATTACTTCTCCGGAGAGCCGGTAACGGGTATGGAAGAAGGACGTCCTCTTCTGGTCCGTACACCGGATGCGAAGTTCGATCTGGCGAACCTTATGAGATCGATCCTGTATTCAGCCATGGGAGCACTCAAGATAGGAATGGATATCCTGATAAGACAGGAGCATGTGGAAGTCGATAAGATAACCGGACACGGCGGATGGTTCAATTCAGGAAAGAGTGCGGCAAAGGTAATGGCAGCGGCTCTCAATATTCCGGTATCCACTATGGCAACAGCCGGTGAGGGCGGTCCCTGGGGACAGGCCATACATGCATCTTATATGATCAACAAAGCAGCGGGAGAAACCCTGGATGATTTCCTTACAAACAGGGTATTTGCCGGAAGCGATACAGTGACCACAGCACCCGAAGAGAAGGATGTAGCGGGATTTGATAAATGGCTTGGCATGTATAAAGCGGGGCTTCCGATAGAGAGAGCAGCAATAGACAGTATAAAGTAACAAAAAGGAACGGCCCCCGCATCAAAAATGCGGGGGCTTCTGTAATAATAAAAAACAGGAAAATATAATGTTCAGGTCTACTCTTTGTTATATAAAGAATAAAAACAGAATGTTGATGCTCTTTCGCGGAAGCAAGGAAAACGACATCAACAAGGGAAAATGGATCGGTGTCGGAGGCAAGCTGGAGGCCGGAGAGACAGCAGGAGAATGCGTAAAAAGGGAAGTAAAAGAAGAGACCGGTCTGGAGCCTTCTCATTTCATCTTTCACGGCATACTTTACTTCAGGAACGACAGGTATGAAGACGAAGAGATATACCTTTATTCGGCTGAGATCTCCGATGAAGAGACAGACCATATAAGATATGATTGTGATGAGGGAACACTCCGTTTCGTAGATAGTGAAAAGATACCTGAACTGGATCTTTGGGAAGGAGACAGGGTTTTCCTGAAGGATCTTCTTGATGGAAAGAAGCATATATCGTATGAACTGATATATGAAGGAGACAGACTGATACGACATGAACGGATAAAAGTAAGCGAAGTCCTGTTTGATTTTGATGGCACACTGGTGGATACCGGAGAGGGGATCATGAAGTGTGCACAGTATTCTCTTGAGTCAATAGGTATCACAGTCGAGGATCATAGAGAGCTATCATTCTTTGTCGGTCCTCCGCTGTTGTACACATATATGCACAGATACGGGGCGGATGAGACACAGGCAAGAGCACTCATAGAAAAATACAGAGAGCGCTATAACCCGACCGGAGTGTACGAGTGTGAACTCTATCCCGGTGTGCGCGAATGTATAGAGAAGCTGCGTGATATGGGATACCATATCGGTATAGCTTCATCGAAGCCGGAGCATATGTGCGTGAAGCTGCTGGATCATTTTGGGATATCAGATCTGTTCGATGATGTGGTGGGAGCTACGCCGGACGGAAAGATAGATACGAAGACAGAAGTTTTAAATGAGCTCTTACGAAGGAAATCTGATGATCCGGAGTATATAAGTAAATGCGTCCTTATCGGAGATACCGGCTTTGATATCCGGGGTGCTACAGATGTAGGTATATCCGGTATAGGCGTATCTTTTGGGTACGGAGATATATCAGAGATGTCCACACTCGGAGCTGTGGACATAGCAGACAGCATGGCTGATCTGCCGGAGATCATCCGCAATCTGGATGACTGACATTCAGACTGTCTTAAGGAATTCCCTGTTCTATCCGATAAAAATTACATGAGAATAGATTTCAATCAGCTGCAGTCAAAGAAGATAGATGATCCGAAAGCCTTTGCAGCAGGCATAAAGAGCGGATCATCAAAGGCCACATCTGATATTCCCACAGACGGGATAGTATTCGGACATTCAGAAGATAATATCTTCTCCAAAGGTGTGTCCGGAAAAAAATCCATACTGGAACAGGTGGAAAAGACAGACGCTATAGGTGCGGATGTGGCTATGGAGCAGATGCTCGTCGTAGCACAGACTATGTCACCTCAGGATGCCAAACAGATGGCGGATGAGGGTTATGATCTGAGTGAGATGGATCCGGCAGATGCAGTGAACTCTCTGGACAGGATGAAGATACGCCTTGCAGAGGCCGGCGTGAATGTTGCCGGATACACTGATACAGTATCAGCTGATAAGGTGGCGGAAGTAACCGGACAGACTCTGGATTCGGAAAAGCTCGCATCAGAAAACGCAGTCTATACCGAAGACTATTTTACGACAGAAACTACAGATGCAGAGATAGCGGATACACTTTTGGATTTCGACCTCCCAGCAACATATGACAATACCTCATCTGTCAGGGAAGCCATAAATATGACGGCCGAACTGAAGGACATGACAGAGAATACCAGACTCTTCCTTGCAGCCGAAGGAATGGAGCCCACCATAGCTAACGTTTTCCGGGCTGAGTTCTCAAGCGGAAGAACACAGACGGGAGAAAACACCACATTCTTAAGAAATGCCAGATATGTAGCCGATGATATGGGCTACGTGGGCAAAGCGGGAAATGCGACGGTAAAGGAAACCGCAGACGGCGGAAGGAACAAAGCTGTTGATGATGGCTTGGAAAAACAGATAAAGGATATCATCAAAGACGCCGGATATGAGCCGGATCCAAAGCTGGAAAAAGATGCTCTTTCCATGATAAATGCGGGTGTACCCCTTACGAGCAGAACCCTGCAGATATACGAAGATGCAGCCAAGATAGATATCAGGCCTTCTAAAAAAGAGATCATGAACGCGATAGCTTCAGGCGGTGAAGGAAAGGATGCTTATCTGATCGCTGATTACAGAAAGATAAAAGCAGAACGCGTGATAAAGGAAACAGCCCTGTCCATGGCTACCGAAGCTAAACAGAAAAATCTGGACAGAGAGCTGACCATAGATACAGGCTATCTTGAAAGAGATGTAGAGTCGCTTAAGACAAAAGAGAAAGAAGCCTTTGATCTGCTTGAAGCTACGCTGTCAGTGAAAAAGGACATACAGAAGGCACCGGCCGAGCTGATAGCACAGAGAGATATCCTGGACGTATTCGGACAGCTTCGCAGCACTGAGACTATACCGGCAGATGACACCCTGACACTGAATAAGGCTCATGAAAGAGCCAGCGACCTGTCACGTCGATATGAAGACATGAATGCAACTTACGAAGCAGTGGGAACAGAAACCAGGGCAGATCTTGGTGACAGCATAAAGAAAGCTTTTGCCAATACAGACTTCGGTCAGATACTTTCAGATCTTGGTATAGAGCAGAATGCAGTAAATGAAAGAGCTGTACGTATTATCTCCTACAGTCATATGGAGCTGAACGCAGAAAATGTCAGGACAGTAAGCATGGCAGACGAAAGGCTGAATGCCTTACTCGACAGAATGACCCCGGCAAGAGTACTGAAGCTCATAAAAGATAATGTTAATCCGCTGGAAACAGGGCTTGAGGAACTGGAAAACAGGCTGGAAGGATATGAAAACGAGGAACTGAAACCGGTCGAAGACTTTGCCAGATATCTTGTGTCAGAAACAAATAAAGGGAACGTGACCGATGAAGAGGCAGCTTCCTACATAGGTATATACAGACTGGTGAACGCGATCAACGCAGGCGATCATAAAGTGGTAGGGATGCTGATGGCCAGCGGAGCCGAGATCAACTTTGAAAACATGCTGACCGCAGTTCGGACCGGGAAAAGGACGCATGTGGATCAGTATATTGATGCGAATTTTGCCGGCAAAGAAGCCGTCTTTTCAGCAGATAATGCACGGATCGACGAGATGATCCGTACGGCATTCTCACCTGATGCATCAGGACAGGATTATTACGAGGAAGAGGCACAGAAATTTGCCGAAGCTGCTAAGGCAGAGGCAGAGCTGTATAAAGCACTGGAAAGAGCAGACATACCCCAGAGTGCTGCGAACATAACAGCTTATGAGCAGCTGACTACAGAAGGGGGCAACAGATTTGCAAGAGAGCTCTATGACAGAGCATCGGAAAAGACAAAAGGAAAGCTGAAGACAAGTCGTGAAAAGGTGAGAGAGGATCTGGAAAGCAAAGATGCGGACAAGATAAAAGAAGCCTACGACGAAATGGTAAAGGCGGAACTTATAGCATCACTGGAAGGAGAGACTCTGGATATAAGAGCCATGCGTTCTGTGGATAAGAGCCTTTCGATAAAGAGATCGCTGGCACAGACAGAGGATTATCATATCCCGGCAGAATTTGGCGGTGAGCTGATAAATATAAATCTGAGAATAAGACATGGCGAAAACCAGAATTCTGTCGATATATATTTTGAGACCGAAGAATTCGGCTCTGTCCACGCTGAGCTCCGGGTGACGGACGGTGTCCGGGGAGCTGTTTCCAGCGAAAGGGCAGCGGGAGATGAGTTTATGAGGGAGAGACTCGATGCAATGAAAGAAGCTGTCTCGAGAGTCTCCGGAAAAAATACATATCTTAATATCGGGGATATGGATATACCCGAGATCAGTGCTCCGCCAAGCGGAGTACCGGAAGCCATGGATGGCAATGCTTCGCAGGATGAAGCACAGAAAACCGGTAATGCCACACTCTACCGAATAGCTAAGGCGGTATTGGATGTGGTATTGCAATAACAGTTTTAGGAGGAGCTATCCATGAAGATCAACAGTAACATCACGGCTTATATCACCAATAATTCGTATATGCAAAATGAAAAGCGGCTCGGTAGCGCGACCAGCAAACTGTCCAGCGGCTACAAACTCAACACGGCAGGAGACGATCCTGCAAACTTTGCGATCGCGGCAAAGATGCGTTCCATGATAAAGGGACTCGACAAGGTCAAGACGAACACAACCACAGGAATGTCCGTATTGGAAACAGCTGAAGCAGCCATGAAAGAATCTCAGGATATGATACAGAGAATGAATGAGCTTGCGATCAAAAGCTCAAACGGCACGCTTTCAAGCTCCGACAGGCAGACCATACAGGATGAAGTCGATCAGCTCATGCGCGAGATAGACCGTATAGCGGAAACTACCGAGTTCAACGGGATGAAGCTCATCAACGGTGCATTTAATGACAGGGGCTACACCAACGAGCTGAAAGTGAAGGTCATGGATTATTCGGAAAGCGTAACAGCCGGCAAATATGTCGTTAAACTCACAAAAGGTACGGATGGCGAATACAAGCTTGAAAACAGCGGCAGGACGACAGATCCGGAATATGCGGGATACAAGGATGCAGATCAGCTCTTCGGTACAGTGGATCCGGCCAGGCTGACAATAAAAAGAGAGACCATAGATCCAGGAGACGGATCAAGTGTTGACTATGTATCGATCAAGGGTCTTTCCGGTACCGAAATGAGGATCAAGGTTGAAGACGGGATCATTAACGGAGATCCGCTGGAGCTTGATCTCACGGGAAGAGGATCCATGAGGCTTCAGGTGGGGACTGAAGAGGGCGAAGTCATTTCCGCATCCATACCCCGTATGACAACCGAGGCAATGGGACTTGCCGGGATAGATTTCACCTCGAAGGAGAGCTCATATGTGGCTATAGATAAGGTGAACACAGCATTGAGCTACGTGAACCGTGCAAGATCCAGAATGGGAGCGTATGAGAACCGTCTGGAAAATACCGGAGCTTTCATCGATGCATACAATGAGAACGTGACTACATCAGTTTCCCGTATACAGGATACAGATATGGCAGAGATGATGATCGAATTTACGAGCATGCAGATACTCTCACAGGCAGGTATCAGTATGCTGTCACAGGCAAACGAGGCACCTCAGCAGGCGCTTCAGCTGCTGCAGTGATCATACAGTAAACCAACACATTGAGAAAAGGAGGTCGACGGTATGACATCCGAGAAAAAGCAGGAATACACAAGACGCATTACAGAAGCAAATCCCACGGGCATCATAGCTCTTACTTATGAGATCGCACGAGGTTACTACGAGGATGCTGTAATAGCCTTCAAAGCCGGGGACAGGGATACTTACAGACTGGAGATCACAAGAGGCAATAAATGCATAGAACAGCTGATCATGGCCCTCGATCCGCAGTATGCATTATCGATATATCTGCTGAGGATCTACAATTATATCCTTGAATGCGCCAGAAAAGCGTCTTTCAAATATGATACAAGCGAGCTGGATGAGCCGATGGATATACTGAAGAGGATAGGCACATCCTTCGAGGAGATAGCACCTCAGGACAAAAGAGGTGCCGCTGTACAGGGAGGAGAAGAAGTCTATGACGGTCTTACATATAATGCCAAAGGCCGCACCAATACGACAGTAAAGCGATGATCCGCTGAAACCATATACCATATGATGATCACCTGACCCCGGAGGTCAGGTGATTTTGATTGCTTTAACCAAATTATGATATATTAATGCAAATACTTAAGTCGGAGGGGACGATGGAAGAGACAAAAAAGCGCATGCTGTCCGGCATTCAGCCGAGCGGTGATCTGCATTTGGGCAATTATCTGGGAGCCATAAAGAATTGGGCGGACAGGGTAGATGAATATGAGTGCTATTATTTCATGGCCGATATGCACACCATCACCGTCAGACAGGAGCCGTCAGAGTTGAGACGGAGATCTCTGGCACAGCTTGCGCAGTATATTGCATGCGGACTGGATCCGGAGAAGAACGTACTCTTTCTTCAGTCACATGTGCCGGCACACGCACAGCTTTCATGGGTGCTCAACTGCTACACCATGTTCGGAGAGCTCTCACGTATGACTCAGTTCAAGGATAAATCCTCAAAATATAAGGATAATATAAACGCGGGCCTGTTTACCTATCCCGTACTGATGGCATCGGACATTCTGCTCTATCAGCCGGACTATGTGCCTGTGGGCGAGGATCAGAAACAGCATGTCGAGCTGACCCGTGACATTGCAAAGCGTTTCAACAGCATATACGGAGACGTATTTACCGTGCCGGAGCCTTTCATATCGAAGGCCGGCGCAAGGATATACAGCCTGTCTTCCCCGGGAGACAAGATGTCCAAGTCCGATCCGAACGGATGCGTCTTCATCATGGATGAGCCGGATGTTGTAATGAAGAAGTTCAAGCGGGCGGTAACCGACAGCGATACGGAAAACCCGGTGAGATATGATAAAGAAAACAAACCGGGAGTAGCGAATCTCATGAACATATACTCCACGCTTACCGGAAAGACTTATGATGAGATAGAGAAAGAGTTTGAAGGCAAGGGATACGGCGTTTTCAAGCCGGCCGTGGCGGAAGTGGTCAGAGACACCCTGAAACCCATACGCGAAGAAGCTGCAAGACTTACGGCAGATAAGGCATATCTGGACGGCGTGTATAAGGACGGTGCGGAAAGGGCTTCGTATATAGCAAATAAGACTCTGCGCAAGGTATATAAGAAAGTAGGATTTTATCAGGGCTGACACAACAGATTGACCGAAAAAATGACCGAATATACAACATAATGTAGAAACAGATATTGTACATAAAAAAATACAATGCGTCGGTTTATTTTTAATTTATGTTGACGATATAATACTTGGAGCAGGTAAATACAGGCTCCAATACATGAGAGGAGGATCGGATATGAGCATAAGGATCGGTTCAAACATGACATCGTTCTACAACGCATCACGTATCAACCCCGCGCAGGATATCGACAGAGCCTCCAGAGTAGAGAAGAAGAATGACGTAGCGCTTGACCTGCAGGACGGTCGCAGCAATGGCCAGTATGTGGCAAAAGATCACGGCGGAGTGATCCAGACCAGAGTATCCGATGCCAATGCTTTCCAGAAGACCCAGCTCGACAGCAGCAGAGAGCGTATAGAGGAGATGGCAAACAAGCTTTTCGATAAGCTTCCCAATATCCTCAATGATATGCAGAAACTGCCCGAGAATACCGGAGCAGAGGATCAGGCAGCACGTGTTGCAGTAACAGAGAGGAACGCAGCCGCAGTCGCCGACAGACAGGCACAGCAGGCAGCGGAGCTCCAGAACTTCTCCCTGTAAAAGACCTGAAAACAGCAATCTGATTATCAACCCCATACTGTACGGTATGGGGTTTTCTTTTGCCGTAACGTGTGTACTGTGCTAAAATCATATGGATTATATTCTGATACAGGAGGAATGGGA
>JAEEGO010000196.1 GCA_016280355.1 Lachnospiraceae bacterium
AAGATCCATATCGTCCCTGTCCGGGAAAGCCGGGAATTTGTCCGGAAGCTGGCTTTTCTGTATATTCTTTGCCATATCAAGCTCGGTAAGGAAACGCTCCTTTTCCGATGCAGCTGCGGCAGTCTCCTCTACATATCTGTCTATATCAAAAGCCATATCGCGGAAGGATGCAGCGAGATGTCCGAATTCCGTATCCCGGTTTATGATGCCTGCAAGTCTTTTTGGTATGACTTCGCTGTTCTTTGTCTCACCGTACTCCTGTACCGATCTTTGCAGCAGCACCACGGGTCTTACCACCGTACGGCTGAGCAGTATCATGAGTATCACACCTCCAAGGAGCATCATTACGACACTGGGTATCAGGACCTTTCTTATAGTGTTTCTTGCAACGCCGAATACGGTATCCCAGGGGACCGAGCTGCTTATCATACATACCGTCTCCCCGTCCCTTATCACGGGCATGAAAATATAGAAACGCTCATCATCACCGCTGCCGAGTCTTCTGTAAAAGTAGTTTTCGCTGCCCGCAGAACCATTCTGTACGGACTGCCATATCGCTAAGATCTCCTCATCTGCGGGATATGTCTTAAGACAACCGCTGATATCATACGGCTCTATCTGATCTCCCGACATGAAAAAAACGAACTTGCCATCCTCACCTATACGGTAGCATTCGGTCAGAACGGGAAAGACCGTCCTCTTTTCGTTATTGAAATATCCTTCATCAGAGAAAAAAGAGTACACTGCGATAAGCTTCTGTACCTCGGGAGACAGAGCTTCGGCCTGCTCCACGGTGATAGTATCGGGATCCGGGATATTCTCTTTTTCATACAGTTCATAGAGCTCGTTCCAGTCATCCAGTGCCTCATCATAGCCCTGTATGATCTCTTCGGGATGCTCCTCCCAGTAGTCTAAAAGCCAGGGCAGGTCATCGAAATGGTCCATCATGGTATTGACGAATTTCGCCTCATTCATGAGCACCCCTTCAAAGAGCTTCCTTACCGATCCCGCGAGCCTTCTGATCATGATGACGGAGCAGAGCACCATTATAAGCAGGAACATTCCGGTTATCGCCGCACCGACTGCATATACGAGTTTTCCCTGCTTCAGGCTTATCTTTTCATTTTCATTTGATCTCTTTATTCTGGGCAAAGCACCACATCCTCCTGAATCCCTTTTCAGAGAGTGATTTTGTCATCACGATACCCCCGCACTGTCCTGAATACATGAATGATTCGCAGCGTGAGAGAAGGTAGAGTGCATAGAAATAATTAGCAGTGGAGTCCTCCAGGAAGGCATCGTAGTCTTCTCCTTCAGGATGCCGCTTGCTGTCGAGTTCGCTTATCGTCTTTACGTTATTTGCGGTAAAGTCCTCTATACCGTATCTCTCCTGTGATACCGCACGTATCTTTCCCGGGAAGGCAGCCAGCATCTTATCCAGGATATCCCTGTCCTCGGTCGCAAGAAAGATACCGTCGTATCCTCCTTCATCCATCCATTCCCTGATCTTCGGAATGGCTGATTCCACCGTGACCGGAGCCGACGCACCGCTCATACCCGATGCGATATAATCAGAGCCTCTCAGAAGTATGCCGAGCATCTTCTTATCTCCGAGCACGGCATTTGCATATTCTTTCATCTCCGCAAGGAAAGCAGGACTCAGCGAGGTGGCATCAAAGTCATTTCCCGAGCTGTAGCGCAGCATCTTCGTAAAGAGCAGTCCGAAATAATTGGTGATATAGATGGTATTTGTCTCATCGGCATCTGCCGGTGTCATACGTACACTGAAATATTTTTCAAAGATATGGTCGGCATATCTTGAGCTGCCGGGCTGTATCGTCACCTCTATCCCGAACCTTTCAAGGAAATGCATCGTCCTTGCATATAGGGTGAGCACGCTTCCTATACCCTCACTCCTTGCAACGAGTATCTCGGCGTAGCGCACCTTATCCATCGGAAGCTTCGTAAGCCACTGAAAGACAAACACATGATGGAAGAGCACCACTGGATCCATCGTATAAAAATCACAGATAAAGGCTGAGGCATGGAAGGTGTTTATCACTCTGAGCACAGTCTTATCTTCCGTGCCCGGATCATCAGCTATCTTTATCCTGTCTTCACCCGGGTAAAACCAGCTTATCCTCTCGTCCTTCCACATGACGGGCAGATCGGTATAAGCAAGGAGGATCCCGGTAAGCACCACCGTATATTCACTGACTTCACTGAACCATACTCTCTCAAACCCTTCGAAGATATCAAAGCAGAGCTTTTCTTTGTTTTTCTCGTCATAAGAATAATACGGCGGATAGAGAGGATCCTTGTGAAAAAGCGGTGAGTCCGGATACTCCGGGGAACTCTCCGCCCAGCTTTGATTATCCGTATAGACGAGATCATAGTCTTCTCCATTCGGATTATTCACATGAAAACGCTTCTCACCTAGAAGCACACAGTCCAAAGCCTTATGGAACACATCTGTTCCGTGCTCAAGTGTGCGATGGTTCATCTCCCTGTCATATTCTTCGAAAAGAAGCATGATGTCCCTCCGTTCAGTCCTTACATGCCGTTACGACTCGCCCTGTACCGGCGTTCGGTGCCTCGATGAGAAGCCCTGCCGCTTCGCAAAGTATCTCAACGGACTCCCTGCCGCATGACAGATGCCAGTATGTACGCTCGGGTACGATGACAGTCCCTCCGCGCCTTACCTTCTCTGCCAGAGCAAAGAAGTCGTCCGCTATGCTTTCGTAGTCCTCATCCTCCCTGAATGCAAGGTCGAGTACACCGTAGCGGAAGCCTCCCGCCACATCGTCTATATTTCCGGGTGCAGCCACTGTCACTCCGGGGCACTCGGTTATCTCATTTGAAATAAGCAGGACGGATCCCACAAGCTTATGCTTTGAAAGGACGGTCTCTATCGTCTCAAGGTCCTTCGGCATCTCCTTTGCATCAGCCCTTTTACCTGCAAACAGCATGTTGAAATACCGCATCTCGGCACGCTCCAGAAAGTCACGGTCGCGGTAGAGCTGACCCTCATCCTCGTTGACCAGATAGACCACGCCCGCACTCGTATCCAGATCCACTGTACGTGCCAGATGATCCGATACAGCCTTGCCGAGCTTTGCCCTGCAGAAGCTCTTCTGATGCTTGATGATGGAAAGCACAGGAGCGGAGATCACATCCATCTCCCTGTCCGTTATAAGGTGCTTCTTAAGCCCCTTTGCAAGCGGTCTGAAAGGATCATCTAT
>JAEEGO010000197.1 GCA_016280355.1 Lachnospiraceae bacterium
CTTCATAGCTGATGTGACAACGCAGGGATCAAGATAAGACTGATCCACGTCAACACCGATCATCTTGCCGCCGTTTGCCTGTGCTGCTGCAAGGCAGGAGTTGCAGATGGAACCGCCGCAAGCGAAGACAATTTCTGTACCCTCTGAGTACCAGCTGTCCATCTTTGCCTTGATATCATCTGTAGCTACGAATGATCCTGAATACCAGTACTTGATGTTCACGTCTGTAGCGCCTGTATCCTTGGCTGCCTGCTCAGCACCCTGTACGAAGCCGTAACCGTAACGTACGACTGCGGGAACTGCCATACCACCGAGGAAGCCGAGCTCCTTGTAGCCGTCTGTGACAGCTGCGTATCCTGCAAGATATCCGGCCTGCTCCTCCTTGTAGGTGATCAGAGCGGTGTTCTTGCCGGGAGTAGCAAGGTCTCCTGTGGAGACATCAAGAGCGAGGAAAGAAACATCAGGATACTTAGCCTGAGCCTCCTCAAGACCTGCAGCGAAAAGGTAACCTGCCATAACTACAACCTTTGCGCCGTCCTTTACGGCATTGTCCATCTGCTCAACACGTGCAGCGTCTGAATCCTCTGAAGGCTTGTAGTAGTTTGCGTTCAGGCCGTTCTTCTTGCAGAACTCCTGTACGCCTGCCCAGGTGTACTGGTTGAATGACTGGTCATCGATGTTTCCGACGTCTGTGACGAATGCTACGTCTGTTGTGCTGCCTGATGCAGCTGTGTCTGCTGCTGCTGCGGTATCAGCTGCGGCATCAGCCGTCTCAGCTGTGTCTGCTGCGGGAGCTGCCGTGTCAGCTGCTTTTGAACCGCAGGCTGTAAGTGACAGTACCATAGAAGCAGCAAGTACCATTGCAATAAGCTTCTTTTTCATTTTTTCCTCCTATGCAAATATGCTTTTTTATGACGCGTCTATCGTAAGAGCGAAAAGGGTTTTTGTCAAGTTGACGGAGTAGTAGTAAAATATGAAGGTAAATCATGCCATTTACGGTTTACATAAAGTGATAAGTTATTTGGGAGGTGCTTGTGGCTGAGGATTATGTGATCGAGATGCTCCATATCACAAAGGAGTTTCCCGGTATCAAGGCAAACGACGACATCACTCTGCAGCTGAAACGCGGTGAGATACACGCGCTGCTTGGAGAGAACGGTGCCGGAAAATCCACGCTGATGAGTGTCCTGTTCGGGCTGTATCAGGCTGAAGAGGGCATCATAAAAAAGGACGGAAAGGAAGTAGCGATAAAAGATCCCAATGATGCCAACAGGCTTGGGATAGGTATGGTGCATCAGCATTTCAAACTCGTGGAGTGCTTCACCGTACTGGACAATATAATCCTCGGCGTCGAGGATACAAAGCACGGCTTCCTGCAAAAGGATGAAGCCAGGAAAAAGGTCCTGGCACTGTCGGAGAAATACGGACTCAGAGTGGATCCGGATGCTCTGGTATCTGATATCTCAGTCGGAATGCAGCAGAGGGTCGAGATCCTCAAGATGCTCTACAGGGACAATGAGATACTGATATTCGACGAGCCCACTGCCGTGCTCACTCCGCAGGAGATAGATGAGCTCATGGAGATCATGAAGGGCTTCAAAGAGGAAGGAAAGAGCATACTCTTCATCACTCACAAGCTCGCAGAGATAATGGCGGTATCGGACAGATGTACCGTGCTGAGAAAAGGCAAATACATGGGTACCGTGGATATAGCGTCTACAACGCAGGAGGAACTCTCGAAGATGATGGTGGGCAGGGACGTGAAGCTCACAGCGGACAAGAAGCCCTGCGAAGCCGGAGATACGATCCTTTCCGTAAAGGATCTTGTGATACCGAGCCGTACCCACAGCAACAACGCCGTAAAAGGAGTTTCTTTTGACGTCCATGCGGGCGAGATCGTATGTGTGGCAGGGATAGAAGGCAATGGTCAGACGGAGCTCGTCTACGGTATCACGGGACTTGAAAAGGTCACCGGAGGCAGCGTATATCTTAAGGGAAAGGACATAACTCATGCGCCGATAAGGGAGCGCTCCAAAGACGGCATGAGCCATATACCCGAGGACAGGCACAAGCACGGACTGGTGCTGGACTATACACTGGAGCAGAATCTTGTGCTGCAAAGGTACTGGGAGGATGAATTCCAGCGCGGAGGAGTGATAAGAGCGGATAAGGTGCGTAAATACGCATATGACCTCATAGACAGATTTGATGTGCGTTCGGGACAGGGTGCCGTGACAGTGGCAAGGTCGATGTCCGGAGGCAACCAGCAGAAGGCCATCATAGCACGTGAGATAGACAAACAGCCGGATCTGCTTGTGGCGGTGCAGCCTACGAGAGGACTGGATGTGGGAGCCATAGAATACATACACGGACAGCTCATAAAGGAAAGAGATCAGGGCAGAGCAGTCCTGCTCGTATCTTTGGAGCTTGACGAAGTAATGAACCTTTCTGACAGGATCCTCGTGATGTATGAGGGAGAGATAGTAGGAGAATTCGATCCGAAGCAGACAACTGTAGAGGAACTGGGACTGTACATGGCAGGTGCCAAAAGACAGGACGGAAAGGAGGCAAGGGTATCATGAAGGTAAAGAAACCGCTTGCTGAGAATCAGATGTTCATCAGCGTTCTCGCTTCCGTCATTTCAATAATAGCGGGACTTCTATTCGGCTCGGTACTGCTTTTCATACTCAATCCTTCGAAAGCGGGAATAGGTATGGGAGCGATGCTGACGACCGGCTTCTCTTCACTGGACCAGTTCGGCAAGGTGCTCTATCAGTCGGCGCCTCTTATGCTCTGCGGTCTCTCGGTCGGATTTGCTTTCAAGACCGGAATGTTCAATATAGGAGCAACGGGACAGTATACGATAGGAGCCTTCTGTGCACTCTACGGAGCAATAGCCCTGCAGCTGCCCTGGTGGGTATGTCTGCTGCTCTCTCTTATCGGAGGGGCGGTATGGGGTATATTCCCGGGACTTTTCAAGGCACTCTTTAACGTGAACGAGGTCATCACTTCGATCATGTTCAACTGGATAGGAATGTATCTCGTCAATCTGCTGCTCGCAAATATGCCGGTGATGCTTGCTTCCGCATGGGGTGCGAGCAACTCGGACAGGACGGCGGCTCTCGCACAGGCAAATCCCGGTGCGGTGATACCAAAGGGCGGACTCGACAAGCTCTTCGGTAATTCGAGCTGGATCAATATAAGCGTATTTGTGGCGATAATTGTCGCGATAATATGCTGGTTCATACTTGAAAAGACGACCTTCGGATATGAGCTGAAGGCCTGCGGATACAACAAGGAAGCATCGAGGTATGCAGGTATCAGCGCAAACAGGAACATAGTCTTCTCGATGATAATAGCCGGTGCGCTTTCGGGACTCGGCGGAGGTCTTTATTACCTCGCAGGTACAATACAGTATGTGCTGGAGAAGAAGACCCTTGCGATGGGCTTCAACGGTATACCCGTGGCGCTGCTCGCAAACTCAAATCCGATCGGCACGATATTCTCGTCTTTATTCATAAGCTATATACAGGTGGGAGGATCGGCAATGCAGCCGAACTTCTCATCGGAGTCCACCGATATCATCATAGCGGTCATCATCTATCTGGCAGCCTTTGCTCTGCTCATGAAGGGTGTGATCACGGGACTTCTGAAGAAGAGTATGAAGAACAAGGATGATAAGGAGGCAAAGGCATGAACATACTGGCGAATATAATCTCACTTACGATAGTCTTTGCGGTGCCTCTGATGCTGGTGGCACTGGGCGGTATGTATTCGGAGCATTCGGGTGTCATCAACCTGGCACTTGAGGGAATAATGGTGATAGGTGCGCTGTGCGCCTGCTTCACACTGCAGGCCTTTGACAGGAACGGTATGGGAAAGGTGCATCCGCAGCTTTGCATGCTCATAGCCATAATAGTGGCAGCGGTCACGGGCACGCTGTTCTCACTGCTGCTTGCTTTCGCGGCCATCAATCTGAAGGCTGACCAGACCATAGGAGGTACGGCGCTGAATACGTTCGCACCGGCCTTTGCAGTGGTGGTCACATGGGCAGTACAGGGACAGGGTCTGACAACGATACAGATACCGAGCTGGATACGTATCACACAGGAGAGCTTCGGACTGGAGCAGGGCAAGGGCTTCTGGGACATGCTCATCTTCAAATATTTCTACCTGACAACGCCGATAGCCATAGTGCTTTTCTTCGCGGCATGGATACTCATGTACAAGACGAAATTCGGACTTAGGCTTCGGGCATGCGGTGAGCATCCGCAGGCTGCAGACTCGGTAGGTATCAACGTGTACAGGATGAGGTATGCCGGAGTGCTGATATCAGGCTGCCTCGGAGGAATAGGAGGCATAGCTTATACCATAGCCGTGGGCTCGGGCTTCTCATCGAGCGTGGGAGGCTACGGCTTCCTTGCTCTCGCCGTTATGATATTCGGTAACTGGAAGCCGGTGCAGATACTGGGCTCAGCCGTGTTCTTTGCACTCTTTAAGGTCATAGCGGCATACAACTCGTCGATACCCTTCCTTCCGAAGTTTGAGGGTATGAAGGATCAGTCCTCGCTCTACCAGATGCTGCCTTACATAGTGACGATGATAGTCCTCATCTTCACGTCCAAGCATTCACAGGCACCGAAGGCTGAGGGTATCCCGTACGACAAGGGCTCGAGATAGTTTTCGGGATAAATATGAAATTTTAAGAAAAACAGGGGGATGATCTGAGGCGCTTCTCAGATAAATCTTCCGAGGAGATTGCGGAACAGCAGCATGCGTTTGATCGTGTGTCTGCTGTTTTCGTTGAAATCAAAAATATATTTGTCGTAGGCGTTGATTATGACTGTACCCGAAGGATGTGGGGTCTCTCTTTTGAAGCCACTCATGTATGCCGCATGGACATGACCGTGGAGCATGTAGGCGGGATGACAGATCCCGAGCAGCGTATTCAGGCATTCATAGCCTTTGTGGGGCAGATCGCTCATGTCGCCGTAGCCGCGGGCCGGGGCGTGGGTTACGAGGATATCAAATCCGCCGTTCATAAGAAATGAGGACTTGGAGCGCCAGATACGGCGGCGCATCTGGCTTTCCGTGTACATATACGGACCGTCCTTGTATTTCATGGACCCACCGAGTCCGAATATCCTTATCCCTTTGTATTTATACATCCTGCCGTCTATATTGACGCATCCTTCCGGAGGGGAGGAGACATACTTGTCATCGTGATTGCCAGGGACGTAGAGAAGCGGACAGGATGCCATGGTCACGAGAAACTCGAGATACGCGGCACTCAGATCACCGCAGGAGATGATAAGCTCTACGCCCTCCAGCTTGTCGGGAGTATAGTAATCCCAAAGAGATTTGGATTCTTCATCGGCGATGACAAGGATCTTCATACTCAGTCTATATTATCGTTCATCCATTCCATGGTAGCGATCCTGGCTGCGGGGAGGGTATCATACACGAGCGATACCGAGCTGCGGTTGGGTATCAGGCTCTCCTGGATGACCTTGGACTGAGAGTGGAGCTCTCCGGAGAAGGGATCCATGCTTCCGCCTATGATGGCTGCCTTGAAGAAGGAGAGCAGCTTCTGTGTCTGATATGCCATGTCGGAAACTCTTACATCCACGACTCCAGTGGAAAGTCCGAACCAGTAGTTGGTCGCTGTATGGCTGCTGAGCACCTGCTGGATGTTCCAGTCTCCGTAGAGGACAGAGTGGACTATCTGCATGTAGTATCTGCCCCAGTTGTAATAGGGCGCACCGATATGCTTATCCTTGTCGGGCAGCAGCCTGTATACTCCGGGACGTCCGGCGGGAGCTGATGAAAGCGAGTATTCGAAATCGGCATAGATCTTCACTCCTTCTGACACCCATTCGCTGCGGTAGTCATAGCTTCCGCTCGTGCCGCAGTACTTCATGGAGACCACGCAGTCGGGATCTATCAGGGATGCGCCTATGGCGAAAGCATTGAGATTTGCCATGCTCATGTTACCGAAATTGCGTACCAGGTATCCGATACGTCTGTCGGGAGCGGGACCGTCCTCGCGGAGCAGAGTATCCGCTGCGAGTATGCCCATAAGGAAAGATGCCTCATAGAGCTTGCCGTGATAGCATCTGACGGTCGAGCTCGTATGACCGATGGAGCAGTTTAGATATTTTATCTCCGGGTGCTTCACTGCAGCCTTTATCGTCTGCGGCATCATCTCGGGTGAGACGGTGAAAAGTATATCGTTCTTATCGGAGGCTGCCTTTTCGAGCACTTCGGCATAGGCGTCCTCGTTGTCTTCCGTCACATAGGAAGCGGTACGGACTTCATCACCCGACATCTCCTCGAGATAAAGTCTGCCTGCTTCGTGACTGTCTATCCATCTGGAGGTCTCGACATCGCCGTTGTATATGAAGCCTACCTTCAGAGGAGAAGATGCACTGTAGCGTACCGAACCGGAAAGAAGACCCAGCAGGCCGCCCTTGCGCTTTTCTGTATCCTCATCGGGTGTTTTGTCGAGGAACATGATGTTGTCTATACTGTTACTTCCGAGCAGCTCGTGCCTTGCGGTCTTGATATTGCGGACTATCTGCTCGTCACTGTCTGTCAAAAGAGACTTCATCGGAAAGATGGAAATGTAGATAAGGAAGGTCTCGCTGATATCGAAGTTGTCGGTTATCTTGAGCAGGGTCTTGCTCTTCTTGGAAAAAAGCTCATAAGCAGCCTTAAGATCGGTCCTTAACGCATCGGGCCATTCAGTCTTAAGATCCTGTCCGAGAAGCTGTGCGAGCTTTTCGTATTCTCCGGGCTCGGAGAAGGTGATATAGATGTTTTTTGTCACCTTGAAGAAGTCGAGATATTCGAAATAAGC
>JAEEGO010000198.1 GCA_016280355.1 Lachnospiraceae bacterium
GATCCTTTATCTGCCTTGAAAGGGGAGGCTGGGCAATGCTCAGCTTTTCGGCGGCTCTGGTGAAGTTCATTTCTTCCGCTACAGCCATGAAATATCTGATATGTCGCAGTTCCATTACATTCTTCTCCCTGTAAGAAAACGACTATATTTTTAAGGTATCGTTATGTGTTTATTATACATAGAGAACATAGCAAGAGACAAGGGTTTGTGTTGCTTTTATCCCCTTCAGAGATTTATAATGTTAGTTGTATTCCGATTCCGGGCTACAAACAGAATCCATACCGCATACAGCGGGGTACGACAAATCTAAATTTCCACGAGGAGGAAAAATGTATGGTAGGTAACATCCCAAAGGCGAAAATCGGCATAGTGGCCGTATCCAGAGACTGCTTTCCGGCAGCGCTGGCAGAGGGCAGAAGAAAGGCTCTCGTAGAAGCGTATACTAAAAAGTATGACAAAGACGACATCTATGAATGTCCTGTATGTATCATCGAGAGCGAGACTCAGATGGTAGAGGCATTGGAGGATGTAAAGGCTAAAGAGTGTAACGGTATAGTAGTATATCTCGGCAACTTTGGTCCCGAGATCGCAGAGACACTGCTGGCAAAGCACTATGACGGACCGGCTATGTTTGTGGCAGCAGCCGAGGAGAGTCAGGAAGATCTCTTTGACGGAAGAGGCGATGCGTACTGCGGTATGCTGAATGCCAGCTACAATCTTGCACTGAGAAACACCAAGGCATACATCCCTGAGTATCCCGTGGGAGATGCAGATGATGTTGCGGATATGATACACGAATTCCTTCCTATCGTTCGTGCAGTAGTAGGTCTTAAGAACCTTAAGATCATATCTTTCGGTCCCAGACCGCAGAACTTCCTTGCCTGCAACGCTCCCATCAAGCAGCTCTTCAATCTTGATGTTGAGATAGAGGAAGAGTCAGAGCTGGATCTCTTTGAGTCTTATCAGAAGCATGCGGAAGATAAAGCCGGCATAGAGGAAATAGCCAAGGATATGGCTAAGGAGCTCGGACAGTCTGAAGTCAATGATACATTAAGGAAGCTTGCACAGTATGAGCTGACACTTAAGGATTGGGTAAAGGAGCACATGGGATACAGGAAATACGTGGCCCTTACCACAAAGTGTTGGCCTGCATTCCAGGATATGTTCCGTTTTAACCCCTGCTATGTGAATTCAAGACTTGCAGCACAGGGCATCCCGGTATCCTGTGAGGTTGACATCTATGGTGTGCTTTCAGAGTATATCGGCACCTGCATCTCAGGAGATGCCGTGACTCTGCTCGATATCAACAACTCTGTACCCAAGGATATGTACAAGGAATCCATCGAAGGCAAGTTCCCTTATGTACATACGGATACATTCATGGGCTTCCACTGCGGCAATACCTGCTCAACGAAGCTTTGCAACCCTCACCTCTCATATCAGAGGATCATGGCTCGTACCCATCCGCAGGATTGGTGCGATGGCACGATGGAAGGCGACATCAAGCCCGGTGATATCACATTCTTCAGACTGCAGTCTACAGCAGACGGCAAGCTGAGAGCATATCTTGCTGAGGGAGAGGTACTCCCTGTGGCTACTAAGTCATTCGGTTCTATCGGCGTATTCGCTATACATGAGATGGGACGCTTCTATCGTCACGTACTTATCCAGAAGAACTACCCACACCATGGAGCAGTTATGTTCGGTCATTTCGGAAAAGCTCTCTATGAAGTATATAAGTACATCGGAGTAGATCTGTCTGAGATAGGCTACAATCAGCCGGCTTCACTTCCTTATCCTTCGGAGAATCCCTTCAAGGCATAAGTCAGGCTTTCGGGAAAGCAAGGCAGATACTTTAGTGTAGGCTTTGCATTTGTAAAAGATGATCGGGTCTGTGTACTGTTGTGCGCAGACCCGTTTTGTTTAGATAATTTATATTCAGGATTTTGAATGAGCAAAGATTTTGATATCGAATCGGAACTGAAAAAACTGCCGAAGTCTCCGGGAGTGTATCTGATGCACGACTCGGAGGACACGATAATATACATAGGGAAAGCGGTCAATCTGTTTAACCGCGTTCATTCATATTTTCGTAAAACCAACAAAACTGAGAAGATAAAACGGATGGTCTCACAGATCGTCTGGTTTGAATATATCCTGACAGACTCCGAGCTGGAGGCGCTCGTCCTTGAAAATAATCTGATAAAAGAACACAGGCCCAGATACAACACCATGCTCAAGGATGACAAAACTTATCCTTATATAAAGGTGACGGTCGAGGAGCCATATCCGAGGATACTGTTTTCGAGGACGATGAAAAAAGACAGGGCAAAATACTTCGGCCCGTATACATCAGGGGGCGGTGTCAGGGAAACCATAGAACTGATAAACAAGATATACAGACTGAGGACATGCAACAGAGTGCTCCCGAGAGACAGGGGCAGGGACAGGCCGTGCCTGAACTATCATATGAAGCAGTGCAGCGCACCATGCCTGAACGGCTTTAGCGCAGAAGATGACGTTAAATATGCGGAGAGCGTGAAGGGGGCTTTGGAGTTTCTTGGCGGCAGGTACGAACCTGTACTGAAACTTCTTCAGGATAAGATGGATGAAGCCTCTGAGCGTATGGATTTTGAGAATGCTGCAGTATACAGGGATCTGATCGGTGCAGTAAGGTCTGTTTCGGAAAAGCAGAAGATAACCGCGCATGATGGAGAAGACAGAGATATCGTAGCAATAAACCGTGACAGGGAGGACGCTGTGGTCGTGATCTTCTTTGTGAGGGAGGGAAGACTGATCGGCAGGGATCATTATGTTCTAAGCCATGTATCTGCAGATGCGGATGACAGAGAAGTCCTGAATGATTTTCTGGGACAGTTCTATACCGGTACTCCGTTTGTGCCGAAGGAGATCATGCTGGAAACTGATGTACCCGACAGTGAAGTGCTCGAGAGGTTCCTTTCTGAGAAAAGAGGAAGCAGGGTCAGTATCCTTGTTCCGAAGATCGGTCAAAAGGAGAGACTGGTCGAGCTGGCAAAAAAGAACGCCGAGATCATCATGGAAAACTCCAGGGAGAGGATCAAACGCGAAGAGGGCCGTACGATAAACGCCGCAAAGGAGATAGCAGACTGGCTCGGACTGGAGACGGCAGGCAGGATAGAGTCTTACGATATTTCCCATATTTCGGGATTTGATTCTGTAGGCAGCATGGTCGTTTTTGAAAAAGGTAAAGCCAAGAAATCGGATTATCGAAAATTCAGACTGTCCGCCGGTATCGGCAATAATGATTACGAATCCATGAAAGAAGTTCTCGTGAGACGCTTCACCCATGTTGCGACATCGGAGTATGACTCATTCAGCAGATATCCGGATCTGATACTTATGGACGGAGGAAAAGGCCAGGTCCATGTCTGTCTGGAGGTGCTGAAGGATCTGGACATCAATATCCCTGTGGCAGGTATGGTCAAGGATGACAAACACAGGACCAGAGGGATATATTTTGACGAACGAGAGATACCTATAGACACCCGGTCCGAGGGATTTAAGCTTGCGACCCGTATACAGGATGAGGTGCATCGATTTGCCATAGAATATCACCGGTCGCTGCGTTCGGTAAATCAGGTGCATTCGGTATTGGATGATATACCCGGGATCGGCCCTGCCCGGCGAAAGGCCCTGATGCGGCACTTCGGCAGTATAGAGCGTATCA
>JAEEGO010000199.1 GCA_016280355.1 Lachnospiraceae bacterium
GTAGGTGCGGGACGCACAGAGACCATAGAGGCTGTATGCGGCATCACGAAGCCCGACAGCGGCAAGGTATATCTGGAAGGAAAGCAGATAGAGATAAACAAGCCTGCGGATGCAATGGAGGCAGGGATCATACTGCTGCCCGAGGACAGGCAGAAGCAGGGACTCATCCTCTCATGGGGACTGGGACGCAACGTGACACTGCCCATCCAGGACGAGCTGGCTGACAAGGGATTTAACAATGAGAAAAAGGAGAGGGAACTCTCCAAGAAGCAGCTGGAGGAAGTGGACACCAAGGCTGTGACTATATTCCAGCCTGCAAGCTCGCTCTCCGGAGGCAACCAGCAGAAGGTAGTGGTGGCCAAGGCTCTGGCTCAGTCCAACATGAAGGTGGTCATCATGGACGAGCCCACGAAGGGTATAGACGTGGGCGCGAAGAAGGAGATCTACGAGATCATGGGCCGGCTCGCGAAGAAGGGATACGGGATCATCATGATATCCTCCGAAATGCCCGAGATCATAGGCATGAGCGACAGAGTATACGTGATGAGGAACGGCAGGATATCGGGATGCCTCGACAGGAGTGAGGTGACTCAGGAGAGGATACTGGAGCTTTCAATGGAGCAGGGATCCGCCGGAAACGGAGGTAAGACGGCATGAAGAAGAAATCTTTGATACAGACCCTCACGGGGTCAAGAGAGATGAGTCTGGTGGCTGTACTGATAGTGCTGCTCGTCATCATAGAGATAATGAGCCCCAGCTTCCTTTCACCGAACAATCTGTCCCAGATATTCAGGAACAATGCCCTGACAATGCTGATGGCTCTGGGTATGCTGTGCGTCATGCTGACGGCCGGCATAGATATCTCCATCACATCCACGCTGGCTTTCGCGGGGATGACGATCGGAATGCTGCAAAAGCACAACGTGCTGCACAACACCTTCCTGCTCTTCCTGATAGGAGCTGTGATAGGTCTGGCCTGCGGCTTCCTGAACGGCATCATCATCGCCAAGGCAAAGGTGGCACCTATCATCTGTACGATGGGCTTCATGTATATATGGCGCGGCATGGCCTATGTGATATCGGGCAATACCTGGGCTTCGGGCGCGGATGTGGCAGGCTTCTCGGACTTCGGTAAGGAAGGCTCCGCCGGACCGTATCTGATACTGATCGCGGCATATATCATCTTCTTCGTATTCATGAAGTGGACCAGATTCGGCCGGAAGATATATGCAGTCGGAAGCAATGCGGAGGCTGCCAGGATATCGGGTATAAATGTAGACAGGACGATGATCAGCGTCTATACGATAATGGGACTGCTGGCAGGACTTGCGGGAGTGCTCTCCGTATCGATATATGCATCGGCTCAGCCCAACATGCAGTACGGCAAGGAGATGGATGTTATCGCAGCCTGCGTCATCGGAGGCGTGTCCATGAGCGGCGGCCGTGGCAGCGTGACGGGAACCTTCCTCGGTGCCCTGATCATAGCCATCATAGCAAAGGCTCTGCCTCTGGTGGGCATAGATTCCATAGCACAGAACCTGGTAAAGGGCATCATCATTCTGGCTGTGGTCATACTGAACGTGGTGACACAGCGCATGATGGATCATCAGAATCTCGTAAGGAGGGAAATGTAACATGGCAGGAAGATCAGGAAGAGAGATATCCGCCGTACCGGAAGGCGGACTGAAAGAAAAGCTCCTGTCATGGGAGGGAGCACTGGTACTCATATTCGTAGCCGTGAACATACTGGGCATGATCATCTCGCCGGTATACAACGCCACCAATGTACTGAGGGAGATGCCGAAATATCTGGCGGAAGCCTTCATGGTATTCGGGATGGGATACATCCTGGTGCTGGGAGATATAGATATATCAGTAGGATCGATAGTGTGCCTTTCGGCAACAATGGCCTGCTTCGCGGGTAATGCCGGGCTGCCCTTCGTGCTGGTGGCTTTGATATGCATGCTGACGGGCCTCGTATGCGGACTGATCAACGGCATCATCGCCGCAAAGTTTACGGAGCTGCCGACAATGATCATCACCCTGGGCACCCAGATCATCTTCAGAGGTATCGCAGAGGTGTCGCTTGGGAGCGGAGGCTCCATATCGATGGAGAATACGGACGGGCTGTCGGCCATAGCCAGCAAGGTAGGACCCTTCCCCATATCGTTCTTCGTGCTGATCATCTGTGCGGTGATATTCATAACCGTGCTGGCGAAGACCACCTTCGGCCGCAAGCTGTATGCCATAGGCTCCAACCAGACGGCTGCAAGATATGCGGGCATCAACGTACAGGGCATCAGATGCTTCTGCTATGCACTGCTTGGATTCCTCTCGGGTGTGTCGGCGCTGTTCCTGCTGTCCACTCTCTACGGTGCCAATACCACTACGGGTAACGGCTTCGAGATGGAGGTCATAGCAATGTGCGTATTCGGGGGCATAGCAACTACCGGAGGAAAGGGAAACCTGATCGGCGGGTTCATAGCAGCCTTCATCATTTTCTGCCTGAAGATCGCTCTGGGACAGAGGAACATCAATACTCAGCTGATACTGGTGATAATAGGTATCATGCTCATTCTGTCAGTGGTCATACCGGCGATAAGCTCGGCTCTGCCAAAGAAGAAAAAGGCAGAATAACAGAACAGATTGTAATGATCCACGCCATAAGGATGGATCTGCAATGCATATTTTCATAAAACAAAAGGAGGAAACGATTTTATGAAGAAAAAGGTACTTAGTCTGGTAATCGCGGCTACGATGGTCGCATCTGTACTCGCAGGCTGCGGCAGCAAAGCTGCTGACACCGCTGCGCCTGCTGCCGATGCTGCTGCACCCGCAGCTGATGCTGCTGCACCCGCAGCTGATGCAGGTTCTGCATCATCAGGCGGAATGACATGCGCACTGGTCACAAAGAGTGCAGGTAACGCTTTCATGGAGCTTCTGGGCTCAGGATTCAAGGATGCTGTGGAGGCTTCAGGCGGCACGGCTATCATCAAGGATCCCGCATCAGCTACTGCTGACGCACAGATCTCAGAGATCTCATCCCTTATCTCACAGGGTGTAGACTCCATACTTGTAGCAGCAAACGACGAGAACGCACTCAAGGCTGTCCTCAAGGAAGCTACAGATGCAGGTATCAAGGTGCTCACAGTTGACTCTGACGTGGCAGCTGATTCACGTGCAGTATTCGTAAACCAGGCTTCTACCGAGCTCATCGGACAGACTCTGCTGGATGCCGTATATGACATCGCAGGCGGCGAGGGCCAGTACGCTATCCTTTCCGCTACATCTCAGGCAACGAACCAGAATGCATGGATCGAGGCTATGAAGAAGGCAGCAGAGGCAGACAGCAAGTATGCAAAGCTTGAGCTGGTAGAGGTAGCATACGGTGATGACGAGCCTCAGAAGTCAACAGACCAGACACAGGCTCTCCTTGAGAAGTATCCTGACCTCAAGGTCATCTGCGCTCCCACCACAGTCGGTATCGCAGCAGGTGCAAAGGTGCTTCAGGATTCAGGCTCAAAGGTCAAGATGACAGGACTCGGACTGCCTTCAGAGATGCAGGAGTACATGGGCACAGATGATGCACATTCTTGCCCTTACATGTTCCTGTGGAACATGATCGACCTCGGCAACCTGGCAGGCTACACATCTGTGGCACTCGTCAACGGCGACTTCACAGGCAAGGCAGGCGAGAAGTATACCGCAGGCAACATGGGTGAGTTTGAGGTAGTAGATGTAGACGGCGCTACCCAGGTCATCCTCGGCAATCCCTTCAAGTTCACACCCGAGAACGTAAAAGAGTGGGCAGATAAGGGCATGTGATAAATACAAACGGGATCAAGGATAAAGGCATACATGCTTGCATGTAATGCCTGAATCCTTGAGACCTTCAAAAAACACGAGTAAGAAGCGCGACAGCGCGAGATTACGAGTGTTTTTTGGGGAATGGCGAAAGCGGCGTATGCCGCGGAGCCATTCCGGATTTAATGTATAATATCTCCATACAGGTTTTTGTCCGTGCTGTTCATGCTGCGGCATGAGCAGCACGGAGAGGATCTCTGACGGAGGATTTCGGTGATACGCACCGGGAGCGGACAATACAAGAAAAGGAAAAGAGACGATGTCATATGATAATGGCGATCAGATAAGGATAGTACAGGAGACGGTGGCAGGCAAGGAGATAACCTTCGCCCATATCATAGGCAGCCCTGCACCGGTGATATTCCAGAAGCTGGGGCTCAACCCTCAGATAGACTACGGCTCATCGGCTATAGGCATAATGAACATGACCCCGCCCGAGTCGGCGGTCATCGCTTCGGATATCGCGATAAAGAGCGGCAATGTCTATCTTGGATTCGCCGACAGGTTCACCGGGACTCTGATCATCACGGGTGAGCTGGCAGACGTGAAGTCGGCACTCACAGAGGTGGTGGATTACTTCAGAGACGGTATGGGCTACGTAGTCTGCAATATCACACAGAAGTAGCGGGGCCGGATGTGACGAAGCAGGAGCTTCTTGAAAAGATCTTCAAGGGAGACTATGAGGACCTGAAGGGAAAGACCCTCAGGATGACCAGACTGAGAGTGCCCGGCAAGGAAGTCTGTATGGCCAATATCATCACGCCGACAGACAGTAGCGTATACCGGAACCTGGGCCTGCACATCGGAGTCCATGAAGGAGAGGATCATACGGGTGAAGCCATAGGACTCGTGAGGTTCACTCCCTGGGAGGCGGTAGTGGCAGCTGCGGACATCGCACTCAAATCGGGTGATGTGGAGATAGGCTTCATGGACCGCTTCAACGGATCGCTGATCATCACCGGAGCACTGGCTCAGGTACAGACTGCGGTGGAGGAAGTGGTCGGATATTTCAGGAGCAGACAGGACTTCGGAGTCTGCGATATATACAAGAGCTGAACTATGAAGAAGATGTTTCTCATGGGCAGGAGCGAGGCGGGAAAGACTTCGCTGACTCAGGCTCTCAAGGGAGAAAAGCTGCATTACAGGAAGACCCAGTATACGAAGATAGCTGAGGACATGATAGATTCGCCGGGTGAGTACGCCGAGTCGAAATACTTCAGCATGGGGCTGGCCTGTTTTTCTTTTGAAGCGGATGTGGTGGCCATGGTGCAGTCGGCAGACGAGCCTTACAACCTCTTCGGGCAATGCCTGCATACCTTCATACAGCGTCCGCTGATAGGGGTGATCACGAAGACGGATTCACCGTATGCCAATGTACCCATGGTGAGACAGTGGATGGAGGATGCGGGATGTGAGCGCATATTTGAAGTGAACAATGTGACCGGAGAAGGTGTGGAAGAGCTCATGGCGTACCTGAAGGA
>JAEEGO010000200.1 GCA_016280355.1 Lachnospiraceae bacterium
ACACTTTCTCCGTATCTGACATACGTCACCACGGACCCTCCGCGCTGTGCCATACCGTGCACCTCTGATATCTTTACATCATATCCGGCATCAGCCATGAGCCCGCCGAGTATACGGCTTGTGAGCAGTGTACCCTGCCCTCCTACGCCGACTATCATTATGTTGGTTGTTTTCATGTTTTACGCCTCTTTTTCATTTTTTGAATGCGGCTATCAGTATATCATAAAACCCGCTCTCAGTTAAACCTTATACAAAGTGTTGTCATATCTTAAGATCCGATAAGAATAAAAAAGGCCTCCGGTTTCCCGGAGGTCCTGCCACTGTCTATTTATACCATTTTTCATGCTTTTCCATGGCGATCAATGAATCCACGTCCTTCTTGGAAAGATTTAGATCCAATGACCTCTGTCCGAAAAGCCTGCCTATCAGTTCAAGCAACGAACCATCCTGATTTTTTTCATGTGTCACATAGCTGCCCATATATTAATTTTATCCATCTGCGGATGCCTGTGCAACCGCAAGATATGGGGCTTTTCGCGGCCTCTTCATACATTCTGATTATGTCCACCTCTTCCGATACGATATCTCTATCTTATCCTCTTTGCTACCACGATGAAGCGGCCGTTCTTTGTGTGATAGCTGCATGTAGACATCGTCAGAAGGTCATCTCCCCATTCGGCATCCACTCCGGTTTCATAAAGGGCTCTTTCCTTAACGTTCTTCACGTAGTACTCGAAGTCATCTCTGTCTGACAGATCGGTGTAGTAATAATATCTGAAGCGTCCGTTGTCCTCATCCTTTTCCTTACGGTAGATATCCTCATCACTGAACTCTTCGAAAAGATTCAGATCAGCAAGCGAAAGCTCACCTTCGGGCTTTTCTTTCCTGCTCTCTTCTTCTATGCGCTTATCTGCCTCGGCACGGTCATCTTCGGTCTCAAGCTCGTCTTCATCTATCTGTGAATAAAACGCCGCAAGGAGCTCATATTCACGCTCCTCATACAGTGTATCAAAGCGTATGGTGGAATGGCTCAGCCCGTATGATGCATCCGCAAACTTCTTTAACGATCCGAAGCTGCTGCCGTCACGCATATTGTGTCCGTAAATAAGTGTGTTGTGATAATCATCATGCCAGATCACGGCGATGAAAAGCGAACCGTTCTCGGTATCCTTTCCCTCGATATCCCTGTGAAGGAAATAATTCTGACTCTTCGGTGTATATAACACGGGATCGTCTATAGCAGCATCCGATGTGGCAAGCCACCCTGCAAGATAAGGGTTTTTCTCAAGCAGACTCCTGTACTGCGGCAGCACCTCCCGCTGCCCCTCCTCTTCAGGCGCCTCTGTCGCCTCCTCTCGGGCGTCCGCTCCGGATACTGTATCCTCTGATACCCCACCCGGCTTATCCGCCTCTGCGGTAGCGTTATCGCTTTCTGCTGCCGTATCATGCGATACGGTATCCTCCGCATTCTGCGAAAGAGCGGTCACTTCAGATGACTTTCTTACAGCCTGTGTCTTTGCGAACAGTCTGTTTCCGCGCTCCCCCATATCGCGCCTCATAAATATCCCTGCTGTGAGCAGCCCGATAAATATCAGGAAGGATATTACGGCAAATATGACGGGAAGCTTGTGCTTCATCAGATCTCGTACCTCTCCAGTGCATCGAATTTGCAGAGCTGTGTGCACAGTCCGCATCCGTTGCAGAGGGTATCGTCTATCTCTATCGTACCGTCAGCTGTCTTCTTCACTGCGGGACAACCGGGCTTCAGGCACATACCGCACTTCTTACACTTCTCCGGCAAAGCCTTCACCTTGTACGGGAACTTCTGTCCCTTCAGCAGCGCACACGGCGCACATACTATGATCACAGAGAGTTCATCTCTGTTTACCTCTTCTTTGACTACTCTCTCCAGCTCTAACGTATCGAAAGCATCTACCTCAACCACATGCTCTATGTTCATGGCCTTGCAGAGCTTATATATGGATATGGCAGGCACTTCGGTACCATCGAGAGTCTTGCCTGTAGCTGCATGGTCCTGATGTCCGGTCATGCCCGTTGTAGAGTTGTCCATGATCAGTACTGTCGCTGTAGAACGGTTATAAGCCAGATCTTCCAGCGAATTGATGCCGGTATGCATGAAGGTCGAGTCTCCTATCACAGCGACCCAGTTTTTGATATATTCGCTTCCCTTCGCCTTCTCCATACCGTGGAGCATGGATATAGAAGCTCCCATACATACAGTGGTATCCACGACTTCCAGAGGAGCCACGGCACCCAGAGTATAACAGCCTATGTCACCTGATGCATGTATTCCGAGCTTCTTCAGCACGTAATATGTACTCCTGTGAGGACAGCCCGGACAGAGTATGGGCGGACGGTTGGGTACATCGGCGCCCTTATAATCGACGGTTTCGCCCTTAAGCTTCTGCCTCAGCATATTGGCTGAGTATTCGCCCTGAAGAGTGAAGAGTTCTTTGCCCTCACACTTGATGCCCCATGAACGGATATACGACTCCATGAAAGGCTCCAGCTCTTCAAACACTATGAGCCTGTCCACCTTTGATGCAAACTCTCTCACAAGCTTCTCGGGCATCGGATATACAAGCCCCAGCTTCAGTACGCTTGCTTCCGGGAATACCTCTTTTACATACTGATATGCAACACCGCTGGTGATGAAGCCTATGCTCGTATCTCCCATCTCCATCCTGTTGATATCCATGGAAGAAGCATCCTCCGCCATCTTCTTCTCACGCTCTTCCACATACACATGTCTGCCCTTTGCCATACCGGGCATCATGACGTTTTTCTTTACATTGCGCTCGTAAGGCTTATCCTCAGGCACCACACGGTCCTGCAGCTCCACCGTCCCCTGCGAGTGTCCTATCCTCGTCGTAGTCCGCAGTATCACCGGTGTGTCATATTTCTCCGACAGTTCAAATGCCAGCTTCGTATAGTCATGAGCTTCCTGTGAATCCGAGGGCTCGAGTACCGGCACATGAGCCGATCTTCCTATAAGCCTTGTATCCTGCTCATTCTGTGAGGAATAAAGACCCGGATCATCTGCCACGCAAAAAAGCAGACCTCCGCTCACACCTATATAAGA
>JAEEGO010000201.1 GCA_016280355.1 Lachnospiraceae bacterium
TCATCCGGAGCAATTTCCGGAACATAACGCAAGTCATGGATGATCTCGGAATCAGGGAAGTGAACGGGATCATCCTTGATTTAGGGGTATCTTCCCACCAGCTCGACGATCCCGAAAGAGGCTTTTCATACATGAATGACGGGCCTTTGGATATGAGGATGGACAAAAGGGTATCACTTACGGCACAATATATAGTGAATTTTTATCCGAAAAACGAACTGGTACACATCATACGGGATTACGGTGAGGACAGATACGCAGTCAGGATAGCGGATGCGATAGTAAGGAGCAGAGAGAGCGGTGAGATAAACACAACCTCTGCTCTGGCCGATATAATAAGGGATGCGGTGCCGGGCAAGGCGAAGTACACGGGAGGCAATCCTGCGATGAGGACCTTCCAGGCGCTGCGGATAGAAGTAAACAAAGAACTGGATGTACTTGGTGAAAGTCTGGACACGATGATAGATCTGCTGGCTGAGGGCGGAAGGATCTCGGTCATCACGTTTCATTCACTCGAAGACAGGATAGTAAAGGAAGCATTCAGAAGGAACGAAAACCCATGTACCTGCCCGCCGAACTTTCCGGTGTGTGTATGCGGAAAGAAGAGCAAAGGCAGATGCTTGAACAGAAAACCTGTCACGGCAGGCGAAAAGGAGCTGGAGGCAAACCCCAGATCACACAGCGCAAAGCTTAGGACATTCGAAAGGATATCTGAGAAGTAATGAGAGATTATGTGGTAGAAGGGAATACGGTAAGGGAGCTTGAGAGGATCTACAGAGAGCCTTTCAGTAAGCCTGTGTCCGAGACAGTAAAGAAGAACCGCGAGAAGGCAGCTCACATGAATGCCGGATACGTGGCTTTCCTTCTGCTCATGGCAGGTATACTCTTCATAGGATGTACTGCTTATATCAATCTGCGCAATCAGATCACACAGAAGCAGAAGACCGTGGAAAGCCTGCAGAGCAAGGTGGCCGCGATCAAGCTTGCAAATGACGAGGAATATGACCGTATAATGGGCAGTGTGGATATGGAAGAGATAAAGAAGATAGCCATGAACGAGCTGCACATGAAATATCCGGATTCGGGACAGGTATCCAACATGATAGAAAGCACGGATTCCGATTACGTCCGACAATATAAAGAAATACCAAAGAAGTAGATGAGCAAAAAAATACAATCGAAAAAATTCACCTCCTCTATGCAAAAAAAGCTGGTGGTACTATTCTTCATAGTATTGCTGGCTTTTGCATATCTCATCATAAGGATAGCGAGCATCAACAGGGACAAAGGAGAAGCCTATAAAAAGCAGGTCCTGGCTCAGCAGTCTTATGATTCGATGACCCTTCCCTACAAGAGAGGATCCATAGAAGACAAGAACGGTACTGTGCTTGCATACTCCGAGAAGGTGTACAACCTGATCGTGGATGCAAAGCTTATGAGCATTGATGACGGTGTACACATAGAGCCTACACTGAACGTGTTGCAGAAGGCTTTCGGCGAGCTGAACATCGATGAAGTGAGAACCTATGTGGACATGAATCAGGGCGCATCGTACAAGAAGTTTTTGCGTCAGCTCGAGCAGAGCAGGATAGAGAACTACAACGTCATGATAGACCAGATCATCTCGGAGAACAGCATCAAAAGAGATGAGCTCAGAAAAGAAGGCAAGAACGAAGAGGCCGATGCCATAGTGGATCCGGCAAAGAACGGAGTGTGGTTTGAAGAGGAATACCGCAGGACTTATCCCTACAACACTTTAGCCTGCGACGTGATAGGTTTCGTGCAGACCGGAAATGAGGGGCAGTACGGTCTTGAGGAATACTACAACGACACCCTGAACGGCACGAACGGCAGATCATACGGCTATCTGAATGCCGACGGCACACTGACGAGGACAGTGAAAGAGGCAGAGGACGGGTATACTCTCGTTACATCGCTTGATACGAATATCCAGGCCATAGCCGAGAAGCATATCAAGGAATTCGCAGAAGACAACAGAAATGCATACAGGACGGGACCTGCAGCTGACAACGTGGGCGTGATCATAATGGATCCGAATACCGGAGAGATACTGGCAATGGCAGGATATCCCGTGTTCAATCTGAACGATCCGCAGAACATGGAGGGAGTGGATCTGACACAGTACGCCGGACTTCTCTCGACAGAGGATCTGGCCAAGGCACTCGGACTGACAGACATAAGGGAGAGCTTATCAGACAACGGCATTGCGGGAGTGTCGGATAATGAGCTGTCAGAGGTTTCGATAAACGGCATACCGCTATCTGCAGTATCCGCAAACAAGGCAGAGCTCCTTGAGCTTGTAACGAACGAGTCTCTATCCGAGAACGGCATAATAAAGAACGCGGTATGGAAGAACTTCTGCATATCAGATACCTTTGAGCCGGGATCTACCATGAAGCCTTTTACCGTGGCAGGCGCCATAGATGATGCAAAGATAACGGGCAATGAGACCTATGTGTGTAACGGAGCTCTTGATGTCGGACAGCATACCATACACTGCCACAACAGGTTTGGTGACGGTCCGCTCACTGTACAGCAGGGTATAGCAAAGTCATGTAACGTGGTGCTTATGAATGTGGCTTTTGCCATGGGCAAGTCTGAATGGCTCAGGTACAACAGGAACTTCGGCTTCGGAAGCTTTACGGGTATAGATCTGGCCGGAGAATCCAGCGGAGCTTCGAATACCTTCAACGAGAGGATGGGCCAGACCGATCTTGCGGTGGCATCCTTCGGACAGGGCTTTAACGTATCGATGATACAGATGGCAGCAGGATTTTCCGCACTGATAAACGGAGGAAAGTATTACAAGCCTCATCTGGTGACAAGAGTCGTGAACAACGAGGGAGCCATAGTAAGGGAGTATGATCCCAAGGAGGTCAAGCAGATCATCTCTGAGGATGTCTCGGATATCATAAGGGAGGACTGCAATACGGTCGTTATGAGCGATCCCGAGGAGTGTACCGGATGGACCGCAAGGCCTGCCGGATATACGATGGGAGGCAAGACCGGTACGGCCGAGAAGCTTCCAAGAGCTGCGAAGAACTACGTGATATCCTTCGTGGGCTATGTGCCGGCAGATGATCCGCAGGTGCTCTGCTACGTGGTCATAGACCATCCGAACCATCCGGATCAGTCCAACTCCACAAGGCTCGCTACGCTGCTTTGCAGAGATATAATGACAGAGGTGCTTCCGTACCTGAATATCTTCCCTACCATGGAACTGACCGAAAAGGAGAGGGCAGAGCTTACAGATGCTCAGGCTTCGTTCTTCATCGGCTCGGATGCGGTATCGCAGAACTCGGCTATGGTAGTGGTATCCGACAACAGTGTGTCAGACAACGCGACTGAGGGCGGATCGGATGCAGGTGCAGAGTATACCCCGAATGTGATACAATATGACCCCGGAACAGGTTATCCGATAGATCCCAATACGGGCGAGCTGCTGGATCCCAATACGCTGCAGCCCGTGGATCAGAATGTGAAATCCGATCTGGAGTATTGATATGACAGAATACGTATTGCCTTTGATCATAACCTTTATATTGGCCGTATTTTGCGGCAAGCTGATACTTCCGCTGCTGATCCGTCTCAAGGCGGGACAGACGGAGAGGGAGGACGGGCCTGCCTCGCACAAGGCAAAGAACGGAACGCCTACAATGGGCGGCTTTATCTTCCTGATTCCGTGGACTGTAGTCACATGCTTCTACATCCCCACGCACAGGAACGTAGTCCCGATACTGATAGCTACTCTGTGCTTTGCTGCGATTGGCTTCATGGATGACTATCTGAAGGTGGTGAGGCATCACAATCTGGGTCTTCGCGCATGGCAGAAGATGGGGCTGCAGATACTGGCAGCATCGGGAGTCCTTGTATATATCCGCCTGCTTACAAATATCTCCTTTGATATGAGAGTGCCGTTCAGCTCCTTCTTTACAGTCAGCGGCACAGCGCTCATAGCTTCCATGGGAGGTGTGGGTTTTCTCATAGGGATCTTTGTGATCTGCGGTACCGTGAACGGATCGAACTTTACCGACGGTCTCGACGGCCTTGCTTCTTCGGTGACAGCCGTGATAGCGGTGTTCATAGCGGTAGCATCCGGCATGACGAATGCGGGCATAGCTCCGGCTGCAATGGCTTTTCTCGGAGGTCTTCTGGGATTCCTCGTTTATAATCATCATCCTGCAAAGGTATTCATGGGAGATACGGGCTCACTTTCTTTGGGAGGCTTCGTCTCTGTCTCGTTCATAATGATGAACATGCCGATATACCTTATCCTTGCGGCGTTTATCTATTTCGCCGAAGTCCTTTCGGTGATAATACAGGTATCGTATTTCAAGGCGACTCACGGCAAGAGAGTGTTTAAGATGGCGCCTATCCATCATCATTTTGAGCTTTCGGGCTGGAGCGAAGTAAAGGTAGTGGTGATCTTTACGGTAGTGACTGCTGTTCTTTCGGCAGTGGCACTGACTGCGATCTGAGGAGGCCGGCGATGGATGTGAAGGGTAAGAACGTACTGGTAATAGGCAGCGGCATCAGCGGTATCAATGCCGTGAAGCTTTTGGATCATGAGGGGGCAAAGGTAAGTCTTTTTGATGCAAATGATAAGCTCCTGATAGACGACATCAGAAGGAAGCTGATGGAGGATATAGATATTTACGTGGGCGAGCTTCCGGCATCAGTCGAGGAGAGCACGGATGTCGTAGTGCTCTCACCCGGAGTGCCTATAGACAATCCTCTGGTGGAAAGCCTCAGGCAAAAGGGAGTGACTGTCACCGGAGAGATAGAGCTGGCGTACTCTTTCGCAAAGGGAGATCTGCTTGCGATCACCGGTACCAACGGCAAGACGACCACTACGAGTCTTGTGGGTGAGATCTGCAGGAACTATGTGTCAAAAATAGGCGGCAAAGCCTTTGTTGTCGGAAATATCGGATTCCCATATACCGAGTCTGCATTAAAGACAACGGATAAGAGCATCACGGTAGCTGAGATCTCTTCTTTCCAGCTGGAGACTACGGATACATTCAGGCCAAAGGTGTCGGCCATACTCAATATCACACCGGATCATCTGAACAGGCACTATACCATGGAGAATTATGTCAGCGTAAAGGAGCGCATAGCTTTGAAGCAGACAGCGGAAGACACCATAGTGCTGAACTATGACGATACTTATACGAGAGACTTCGGTGACAGGGTATCCTGCAGGGTCATTTATTTCACGAGAAAAGATGATTATAAGGGATGCGAAAAAGGAAGGGATTTCCTGCACATGGACGGGGATATGATCATGTACAACGATATACCCGTCATAGACGTGAACGATATGCTCCTGTTAGGGACGCATAATTACGAGAACGTGATGGCTGCAGTGGGTATGACTTATGCATATGGCATACCAATGGATCTGATAGCCGATACCGTGCGCACCTTCAAGGCAGTGGAGCACAGGATAGAGTACGTGAAGACAGTCAGGGGAGTCGACTATTACAATGACTCCAAGGGGACGAACCCGGACGCCGCCATCAAGGGAATACAGGCCATGAAGAAGCCTACGATACTTATAGGCGGGGGATATGACAAGCAGTCTTCGTATGATGAATGGATAGAGTCATTTGATGGAAAAGTCAGATATCTGATACTGCTCGGACAGACCGCGGACAAGATAGAAGAATGTGCGAGAGCGCACGGCTTCAATGATATAGTCAAGGTCGATTCGATGGAGGAAGCAGTAAAAAAGGCGTATGAACTCTCGAAACCTGAGGGTGCGGTGCTGCTGTCTCCTGCATGTGCGAGCTGGGGCATGTTCACTAATTTTGAAGAAAGAGGCAGGATATTCAAGGAGCTCGTCAGAGGACTGGAGGAGTAGTATTGGCCACTTCCAGAAGACACAGGGTTAAGAAAGAAAAAAAGCGCGGCTCCATGGACAGGAGCCTCGTTTTCATAGTTCTTTTCCTCGTCGTGTTCGGCCTCATCATGATCTATTCCGCGAGTGCATACTATGCGGTGCGTTCGGGAAAGAAGGCCAATTATTATCTGTGGAGCCAGCTCAGAGCTACGATCATAGGACTGGCTGCCATGATCTTCGTATCGAGGGTTGATTATCATGTGCTGCGTAAGTTTGCATGGCCTGCTTACTTTGTATCGCTGATCCTTATCGCACTGGTGCTGACGCCTCTTGGCATGACTGTCAACGGAGCGAGAAGATGGCTCAATCTGGGTCTTTCCCTGCAGCCTGCCGAGGTGGCAAAGGTTGGTATGATCATTTTCTTCTCGGCATATGTCTGCGGCAATCTGAAGAGGGTGCAGCATCTGAAGGGTATAATCAAAACAATGGTCATAGCCTCGGTGCCGGCACTTATGGTCTACGGTATCACCGAGAACCTGAGCTCGGCCATCATCATCTTTGCGATCATCTATATAATGCTTTTCGTGGCAAGCCCAAAGAGTGCACCGTATGTGATAATAGCGGGAATCCTGATAGGTATCGCCGCTCTTGTGGTCTACGTGGTGGCGCACAATATCATCCCCTATGAACTCTCATACAGACTCGGACGTATAGAAGCCTGGCTACATCCGGAGCAGTATGCTTCGAGCAGGGGCTTCCAGACTCTGCAGGCGCTGTATTCGATAGGCTCCGGCGGGGTGCTTGGCAAGGGACTCGGGCAGAGTACGCAGAAGCTCGGATTTGTGCCCGAGGCACAGAACGATATGATCTTTTCGATAATATGCGAGGAACTCGGTATGTTCGGTGCGCTCGCAGTCATACTTCTCTTTGTGATGCTGATCTATCATCTGCTTATGATAGCAACCAATGCACCGGATCTTTTCGGGTCGCTGCTTGTGACGGGTATCATGACACACTTCTCACTGCAGGTGCTGCTTAACATTGCGGTGGTCACAAATGTGCTGCCCAATACCGGGATCACTCTGCCTTTCATATCTTACGGAGGAAGCTCTTCGGTCTTCCTTCTCATAGAGATAGGTATAGCTCTGTCTGTATCCAGAAGTATCAGGATGGGCTGACATGGGACACAGGAGGCCTCTGATAGTCGTAGCTGTATTAGCCCTGCTTCTGATCACCGCTACCATAATATGGGAGTATTTCGGGGTCGAGGAAGTGTCCGTGGTGGGAAGCACCCACTATACGGATGATCAGATAGAGGATATGGTCATGACAGGCCTGCTAGGTCACAATTCACTTTATCTGAAGCTGAAATACAGGAACAGATCGATAACCGACGTGCCATTCATTGAGAGGATGGATGTGACGATAAACTCGCCGACGTCGGTGACTATAAATGTGTATGAAAAGGCTATAGCAGGGTATGTGAAGTACCTCGGCAGATATATGTATTTCGACAGGGAAGGCAATATCGTCGAGGCATCTACGGAGCAGATCCCGGGCATACCGTACGTGACCGGACTGAACTTTGACGAATGCGTGCTCTACGAGCCGCTGCCCGTAGAGGATCCCACGGTGTTCTCCACCATACTGGCCATCACGCAGCTTTTTGACAAGTACGATATCAGCGCGGACAGGATATACTTCAGTGATTCCGGGAACGTGACCCTGTATTTCGGCAACGCCAGGGTGATACTGGGGACAATGGACAATATAGACGAGAAGATGATGAAGCTGAAGAACATCATCCCATCCATCAGGAATCTTTCGGGTGAGCTTCATCTGGAGGAGTATTCCGCCGACAAGGACGAGGGCTACGTGACTTTCGAAAAAGATCAGTAAAAAAATCCTTGCAAAGATTGTTATTAGAAGTTATTATGTAAAATAGCCTCTAAAAGGGGCTGATGGGTATTTTAATGGTTTTCGAGGAGGAGTTGTCGTGTTTGAGATGAAATCAGACGCAGCTGAATACGCCTGCAAGATCATGGTAATAGGAGTGGGAGGAGCAGGAAACAATGCTCTGAACAGAATGGTCGACGTGGGTATAAGAGGCGTAGAGCTGATGGCAGTCAATACTGACCTGAAGGATCTGCGGAGTTGCAAAGCACCGAATTATGTACAGATAGGCCAGAAGCTGACAAAGGGTCTCGGAGCAGGAGCCGATCCGGAAAGAGGAGAGAAAGCTGCCGAGGAGACCATCGATGAGATAAAGAGCAGGATAGAAGGATATGATATGGTGTTCATAACCTGCGGTATGGGAGGCGGCACCGGCACCGGAGCTGCACCTGTCATAGCAAAGGCTGCAAAGGACATGGGTATCCTTACAACGGCTATCGTCACGAAACCCTTCTCCTTTGAGTCCAGAGGAAGGATGAAGAAGGCGGAAGCCGGCATAGAGAGGCTTTCTGCGAATGTGGACACATATACGGTAATACCTAACGACAAGCTCAGGGCACTGGA
>JAEEGO010000022.1 GCA_016280355.1 Lachnospiraceae bacterium
AAGACACATTTAAGGTGCGAGAAGATCTATTATGACTGTACCGAGGGTGTAGCCATCACGAAGAATATGACGGAGATCCGTCTTTGCAGTCATCCCGATAACGGCGCTGCATATGAGGAGAGCCTCCCTTCGCTGATCGTATTTGATTCGCTTGACGGAGGGGTACATCCGGGTGAGGAAGAAAACAGGAACCTGCTTTACTTCGAGTATGCAAGGATAAGGTTCGACGGTAAGGTGGAGGAGCACAATATCAGAAAGTCGGAAGTCACGGTAAATGAAAACGAGACTTCGCTCGGCTCTGCCCGTATGGGAGAGCCGGAATCCGAACAGCGCTATGTCATTGAAGCTGTCAGATACCGTGATCATATGCTCGTCAGCATATCCGATGAAAACAGGACGATAAAAGTCATCCTTGCCCTGCCTGATACTTCGAGGTTTGCTTATATCTCCATTGGCGGAGAGAAGTGCTTCATACACAGTATTCATGTAGATAAGAGCGATGCAGAGATCGGTCCCGATGTCATACCGCGTATCACGGAAGAGATCAGCTTTATCAAGGGCCGTCCTGTGGGAGATATACCCAATATCCAGGTCGACAGTTGGTGCGGAGAAGCGACTGAGGGCATACCTGTAGGAGACGGTCTGACTCTCAAATTCCACGGCATGAGCCTCCCTGCTGCGAGACTTGTGTGGCACTGTCCGTATATCAGTGTGTTCTCGTCTGCAAACGGACAGAGGGACGGTGCGAAATTCCGCGAGTATCTGCTGCTCCGTATGAACGGAGAAGACTGGTCATCGGATGAGCATGTGGAGAACGATGTCAGGATGGAACAAAGAGATGACTTCGAAGGCTGGAACGTCTGGAAGGAAAAGAATAAAGAGGGCATGGATTATACAGTGGAGATCCGAAGGGAAGAGAACACGATAACCATGCGGACAGAGAATCTGGGTATAGCCTTAAGCAGTACTACGACTATCCTGGATGGCAGAGAAGATATCTACGTCGCGATCACGGGTGATCTGTGTGCCGTCACCGATATTCACATTTTGCGGAATGAATGAGAAATGAAGTCTATACGCTGCTCCATGACCTTACGGGTTATGGAGCTTTCTTTTGCTATCTCGAAAGCATGTACCGTACCCTTTGTTTCGTTCAGAACGACATCTGTACCTGCTTCCTTAAGCCTGCGGGCGTAGGATATGCCGTCGTCATGCAGGGCATCAAACTCTGCCGTTTCGATATAGGCATCGGGGAGACCTTCAAGAGATGCGGCCTCAAGAGGTGAGCGGTAATCATTGCTGCCGTAGTATTCGTCCGGGCGGCACAGTTTGCAGTAAGCCAGGATAGAAGCGGTGTTGCATACCGGCACGTCGGTATATGTCTTCATGGAATCACTTTGCATCCTGACATCAAGACTGGGATAGAAAAGTGCCTGCGCACGGGGGAGTGGGATCTGCCTGTCCCTTGCCATAAGGCAGAGAGCGGCAGCGAGTGTACCTCCTGCACTGTCTCCGGCTACCGTGATGCGGTCGGGGTCTATATGATAGCGGGCATGCTCAGCCTTTAATGCGGAATATACACTGCAGATCTCTTCCTGCTGTGCGGGCGGCACGAGATCCGGTGCCAGATCATACAACGGCATGATGACGCGGCAGGGGATACGGGATGCGACGAGCTTTGCGAAGCGGTAATGATAGGGGAGGGCAGGAAGAAGAAAAGCGCCTCCGTGTATCCAGAGAAGACAGGGCGCAGCCTCGTCTTTTGCAAGAGCTGCAGACGAATAGATAAGTGTCTTTACGCCCGCGATACGTGTTTTTCTTACCGTGAAAGCATCAGATGAAGTCTCCCTTCGGGGAAGACCGTGAGCTAAAAACTGGACCAGACGTACCGAAAAAAGGGTTTTCGCTACGGGTATATACTCAAGCTTCTTAAAGTCGGGGTGGATGGCATATTTACCTTCTTTGTGGGGGTGCAGTCTCCCGACGACTTTTATGAAGATGAAGTTTGTAAGATCCGGAAATAAATGAATACCCAGCATTCCATAATAATAAGATATTTGGTTTTAATTGTAAAACCTGCTCATTGAAAATCACCTGCAGATAAAATAGAATTAAAGGCATCCGTGCTTAAAATGCCACGGGGAGTAAGGCAGGCTGTTTCATAAAGGGGTAAGAGAATGAGCAATAACAAAAACTATCCGGAAGCCATGAAGTATGAGGAAACAAGGACGATCAGGGAGCTGATCGACAATGCGTCAGGCATGTACAAGGATCATGCGTATCTGAGATATGAGAACAACGATCTGGTATACGATATAAGCTTTGAGCATTTTGCGGGGCTCTGCCGTATAGTAGGATGCTTTGCAAACAGGATGCGTACGGAGCTTGGAAGAAGCATACATGTGGCGCTGTTCGGATCGTCGAGCCATTATTATCTTCCGGTACTTCTGGGTGTCATGGGATCAGGTAATGTGGTGGTACCGCTTGATATACAGATGGATGCACAGCATCTGGCGGACAGCCTCATACGCTCCGATGTGGACATACTTTTCTATGACTGGGAGTATGAGCCGCTGATAACAGAGATAAAGGATAAATGTCCCGATGTCAGGGAGTATTACTCACTGCAGTCGGTAAAGAAGGTGCCATGTCTGAACGATATCCTGCGCGATGAGCGCTTCCCCGGAAACTCATGGGCTATGGACGGAGATACGGATAAGGCAGAAAGCGATGACCTTGCGATGATTCTCTTCACCTCGGGGACAAGCGGCAAGAGCAAGGGCGTAATGCTTACCCACGGCAATCTGACAGACAATGTGTTCTCGCAGATCGTACCTGAGCCGCCGGGAGAGATATTATATCTTAACGTGCTGCCCATCCATCATGTCTTTGCGATAAACTGTGACTTCCTGATCGGGCTTTCGGTAGGAGCTACAGTGTGTCTGAACGGACCGCTTACGATGCTCGCAAAGCATCTTATGATGTTCGAACCCAATGTCATCCATATGGTACCGATGATAGCAAAGGCGCTCTACAACAAGATCGTAATGATGGCGGAGCAGGACAGGGAGCTTACCCCGAAGGATCTGCTCCACAGGGTATACGGAAAAAATCTGAACAGGATAGTCTGCGGAGGAGGAGGACTGCCGGCAGAGCTTGCACTGAAATATGTGGACTGCGGCATCATGATAGGACAGGGCTACGGTATGTCCGAGTGTGCGCCTCTGATCTCTTCGCCTGACTACAAAAGACCAGATAAAGTAACTTCCGCAGGTAAGGTGGTCCTGCGCTGTGAAGTGAGGACACAGAACGGAGAGCTGCAGGTCAGGAGCCCTTCGGTGATGAAGGGATATTACAACGAGCCGGAGCTTACGAAGGAAGCCTTCACGGAAGACGGATGGCTCCGTACGGGAGATGCGGGCTATGTGGATGAAGAGGGCTTCATCTATCTGACAGGCCGTATCAAGAACCTGATCGTGCTCAGTAACGGTGAGAACGTGGCACCTGAGGAACTGGAGGGACTCTTTGCGACAGAGCCCGTGGTGCAGGAGATCGTGGTATTCGGTGAGGATGATGTACTGCAGTGTGAGATCTATCCCGACTTTAAATATGCGGAGAGCATAGGCGTGCAGGATGTGCTTACCGAGCTCGAAAATGCGGTGAACCGCGTGAACGAGACACTGCCGAACTACAAGAGGATACTGAGGACCTCCATGCGTAAGGTCCCTTTTGCAAAGACAAGCTCAAAGAAGATCATAAGAGGAGAGTTTGAAAAGGAGAGGGCATCGAGGAAGCGTATCGAGAGTGAAGTGAAGCTTCCCGAGACAGAGGATCAGAAGGCTATCTACGATGCCTGCGTACACTGCCTCGGCCACAGGAGGTTCGGTATCGATACGGATCTTTTCACCTGCGGTCTGGATTCCTTTGCAAGCATCATGCTGCTGACCGCACTGCAGGAGAAGTGCGGATTCTCACTTACGCTTACGGAGCTCATGGAGCATCCGACTGTAGAAAAGCTTGCGGTGTTCAAGGAAGAAAAGGGCGGCTCATCTGGCGTCGATTATACGGTAAGGGATGTGTATCCGCTCACGAGGCTTCAGATGTACTTTGCCTATGTGATGCGCGGCAATACAACGGCCAACCTGCCTTTCTTCTTCAAGCTGGACGGTAAGGTGGATCTCGACAGGATGGAGGATGCCATCAGAAAGCTGTTTGAGATACATCCGATCCTGAGCGACGTGATACAGGCAGGCGAGGACGGGAAGTTTGCAAACTTCAGAGATGATAAACGCAAGGCGGAAATAGAGAGGCTCTCACTTACCGATGAAGAGTGGGATGAGAAGAGAAGGACCCTGCTTGTCCCGTATATGTACACAAAGGGCGAGAAGCTATACCACATAGGCCTTTACGAGACACCCGGAAGCCAGTATCTGCTGTTTGACGTGGCACATATCATAGGCGACGGCATGACAATGAACATCCTGCTCGAGGATCTGAACAACCTGTACATGGGCAGGGAAGTGAAGAAGTCGGACTACACCTTCTACGAGTATATCCTGGATGAATACGACAGGGATGCGAAGGGACTTCGCGACAGGGATATAGCCTTTATCAAGGATCTCCTGAAGGGATACAGGGTAGATAAGAGCATACTGGCAAAGAAGGACAGCTATGATCTGAACACCGCGCACAACGCCGTACTGAGGGGCAGGTTCAGGAGTCTTGATCTGAAGACCGTGAAGGGCTACTGCTCCGAATACGGTGTATCGGAAAACGCCGTGTTCCTTACGGCTTTCAGCTACATGGTAAGCCTGTACGGCTTCGGAGATGATACGGTGATCACGAGTATCCATAACGGAAGGACCGATGGCAGATGGATACGTCTTGCAGGTTCGCTTTTCGTTACTTATCTTTTCAGATACAAGAGGATACCGCATGAGACAGTGGAGCAGCTTGTGAAGCGCAGTGCGGATCAGATACTCCATACGATGGAGTGCCATATGCCGGCGCAGCATGCGGATGAGATGTTCATACAGTATCAGGGAGACCTGCTTGATATACCGCAGCTTGGAGGAGAGCCGGCAGAGTCGATGCATCTGCAGCTTGATTCACTGCCCTTCCACCTGATGATACATGCAAAGAAGAGCGGATATACATATGAGCTGAGGTACTGGGAAAACCGCTACGACAGGGAGATGCTCGCGGTATTCATGGAGGCCATGGAGAATGTCATCTTTGCGATGGCGTCCGAGACGTCGGTAAGGAGACTGAAGTATCACATCAGCCCGAAGCTCTATCCGAAGCACTTCACCGTGACCGCAGGAAAGCTGAACGCAGCTCTTGGAATGTCCCTTATAAAAGGCATGGATGAGGATGCCAAGGTGAAGCCATACGTCATGGACGAGCAGGGCATGAAGAAGCCGTACGGCGCATGGGGCAGGCTCTATCTGCTGGATGTGAAGACCGAGGAGGGTGAGCAGGAGAGCATAGAGAGCCTGTATACTCCGGGTACTCTGTACGATACCGGCATAGAGGCAAGGATCACGACAAAGGGTGAAGTAGAGGCAATGTATCAGGCGGGAAGGACCGTCATGAGAGAGACTCTCACGGGAAGATATTTCCCGAACCTTTTCGAGCTCGAAAGACTCTGCTGCACATATCCCGGCATAAAGGAAGCGCATGCATCGGTAGAGTACGGAGAGAACAATCTCTTCTACCTGACGCTTCGGATAAAGACAGACAAGGAAGTCGAAACGGAAGCACTGCAGGGCTTCGTTGCGGAGCGTATGGGCAAACATATGGCTCCCGCTATAGTCGAGACGATCTGAGACTGAGAAATGGCATAAATTAAACTGCGACCGCTTATCTGCGGCCGCAGTTTTTTTCATGATCTTACCGACTTATAAGATCTTACGCTGCAAGATCCAGATCTTCTCTTTCAAACTCAGTATCGGGTGTGCTCTTTCTTGTGACGCCTTCACCGTAGATCGTCTTCCAGTCATCCTTCATGGATATCGGTATATAGCCGAGCTCATCACAGGACTGGTACATCTTGTCAGCCTTTTCTGCGTTGCCGTTCTCTCTTTCGGTATCGTCGCAGCAGAGCTGGAAAGCAAGGCTCCTGTAAGGATTGTTGCTTATCGTGTATGTAGCCATGGCAAAGTCTCCTGAGCTGTTGCCGAAGGAGAGGACGGGCTGCAGACCTATCTCACGCTCTATTGCAGTCACCTTGTTCATCTTGAGATTCTTGATGATGAACTCTCCGGCAAGTATCAGCTCATCATCCGACTGATAGGTGTAATCCAGACCGTCTTTGTCGCCCTGGCCCGTTGCGGCAAGTCTTTCATCGGAGCCGATGATATGGTTTGCGGGGATATTGAGAGTGCCGTTCACGAGGCCGCGTACGATAAGCGTGTCCGTTCCGCTTACGATATATACCTGAAAATCATTGGCGGTAAGATAATCGACTATCTGGATCATAGGCTGATAGAAGGCCTCGCCCTTTGTCATGCCGTCGTATCCTAAAGCCGGAGTATCTCTGTAATCTTTCACGTATGCATAGAAGTCTTTGAGCTTCATCCCGGCAAAAGCAGAAGCTACTCCCTGCCCGTGATCATTGTCCATGCCTTCGGGATATTTGCCTGTCTCTATGAAATCAAATATCCGGTCTGCCACTTCGAGATCCTTTGTCGTACAAGTATATGATGGGTCGTCAAGCACCCTGTGCATATAGAGCATATGATCAAAATAGATCGGATCGGTCTCACAGCAGAGCGTGCCGTCCATATCGAAGACGGCTATCCTGCGCTCGGGCGGGATATAATCCGGGTTGCTCTCGTCAGTTATCGCATCCATATATGCGATGAGTTCATCTTTTGCTCTGGCTCCGTCAGTCCAAAGTGACAGAGCTTCCCTGCCCGATACCTGCGGCTTACCCGATACGGATCCTCTGTTGCCGAGTGCTATGGCAAAGAATACGCAGACAAGGGCAAGTACAAGCATGGCACCCAGAGCCGTAAGCTTCCAGATGTTTTTGTTTGCATCTTTGTTTTCCATTTACAGTGACCTCCCTTTTTTCAAGTGGAATACAGTATATCACAAAAGCTGTATTTCATGCGTTATTAAGTATCATGTGGTACAATACTGCATGAAAAACTTTACATCCGGAAGGAGATAAAATGCCGGATCCAAAAGAACAATTTGCACCGAATGCGAAACCGGTTTTCTTCTCAAAGGGTATAAAGAAACTGTGACGTCGGACGGCATTTTATGGTATAATCTTTATGTTTAAATTGCAATTCTGACAGAGGGGAACAGATGACGATAGAGGAGACAGCTTTAGACGGAAAGCTCCAGCTCAACATAGAGGGAAAAATAGACAGCATATCGAGCAGTGATTTTCAGGATGCTGTACTTAAGAGCTTCCAGAAAAGCAACGAGATCATCATAAACATGGAAAAGGTCTCATATATCTCGAGCGCGGCGCTGAGGGCACTGACACTGGGAAACAAGACCGCAGCCGCCAAGGGTGGCATAATGACAGTGATAAACGTACCGCCCTGCGTGAGTGATGTATTCCGCACGACGGGATTTGACAAAATGCTGGATATCAGGCAGTGAATAAGGAGGATCGCGCGTATGTCCAATAGTCAAAAGGTTCTGCTCGCACTTTCGTGCATCCTTTTTGCAGCTACAGTATACAGTCTTTTTAATTTTGAGGTTTATCTCATAATTCTTTTCTTTCTTCTGCACAGTCTCTGCCTTATCTTCTTCGCATACAAGACATATTCAGGCGTGACCCGCGACGAGGACTACATCGAGACTTATCATCAGGATGTAGGCATGGAGATCGCAAGTAAGGACAACGAGATCAACGAGCTCACAGAGCGTCTTGATCGAAGTGAGACAAGTCTTAAGGATGCTGTAAGCGAGAATGAGGAGCTGAAGCGCGAGGTCGAGCTGATGAGGTCAAATATCAGCGAGATGGAAAAAGAGAAGGCAACCTACGAGGAGAAGATGAAGGAGTCGGAGTCTCAGGCGTTTGAGGCTGCCGTACAGGGACTGCTTCCGCCCCTGACAGAGGGAAGGGACGACAGGGCTACCGTCAATATCATAGCAGTGGCAAAGCAGGCCTGCGATGAGCTCATGGACAGTGCACGCTCGGCAGGACTGATACTGAATGTATCTTCACAGGGGGATACGCTGCTCGTTCGGGCTGATCCAAACCGCATCATCACACTTTTCAGAAATATCATAGACAATTCGATCAAATACATGAAGCGGGCAGGCTCGCTGGTCATCACGATATCGACCATAGGAGATGATATCTTTATCGTGCTGAAGGACACCGGTGAGGGACTCAACGAAGACGAAACGAAGCATATATTCGAGCTGAATTTCCAGGGCTCGAACCGTATCAGCGGAAACGGACTCGGACTGGCGCAGGCAAGGGCCATAGTGGAAAGCTACGGCGGTACGATATACGCCAAGAGTACAGAGGGCAAGGGTATGGGAATATACATACAGCTGCCGGCATGAGGAACAGGTAATGGAAAGGCGTACAGCACAAAAGCTTCTCATATTCGTAGCCGTCTTCTATGCGGCAGTGGCGATACTTGCGGTATGCATACTGAATCTGTCGGGATCTGTATTTAAGGATCGCGGCGGTATCAATCTCTGGGAATACATAAGAGGGGTCAAAGACGGTGAGGACTTCATCGTGGAGGACACATCCAGTATCGTGGATACCCAGAGCAAGATAGAGGGGCTGGAAGGCCTTGACGGGGATGATGATGCACCCGACAGCGCGTCGGTATCGTACGACACGGCAGTGAGTGAGCCTGCGACTGAAGAAGCTGCAACGGAGGAAGAAAAGCCTGAAACCGTGAGCGAGGATGCGCCGGCAGAGGAGGAGCATTACTACAAGTTCAGGAGTAACAATACAGACTCTATACTGAGGATGAGAGAGACGCCGGGAGAAGACGGCAGAGTGATATACGAGCTGCTGCCGGGATCGACCGGGTGCGTGACGGAGATAGGCGATGAGTGGTCGAAGGTATCGGCATACGGGAATGAAGGATACTGTGCCAACGAATATCTGACCATGACGGAAGTAAGCAAGGAAGAGTACGACGAGCTCATGAAGGGGGCTGAAACAGATGCCGCCGGACAGAGCGGAAATACAGGCGGTACAAAAAAGACCGGGGATACAGGAGGCGGTACGGCAGCTGCACCGGCAGGAACGGATGTGACTGCACCTGCGGCACTCCCTTCCACAATGCCGGCTGCAACACCGGATGTGAATACAGGGGTGACAGAGAACGAAGATCCCTGATCGGAGAGAAGTATGGGGCTTGACCAGAGACTGACGGAGGATCAGAAAAGAGCGGCGCAAGAGGCTGCAAAAGAGCCGTACTACGCGGAGGAAGCGGACTGGCTCGTATACAAGGAAAGAGAAAAAAAGCCGTGGCTGAATAAGGACAAGGGCGTGTTTGAGGAGACCGACAAGAGCTCCCTGAACAGACGGCTCTCGGTCTTTGAGGCCACGGCTGTTTTTGATACCAAGGAGACGCGGAAGCATGGCGATGAAGTACGATGAAAAACTGAAGAACAAACCCTTTAAGGACTACAACGAGTACATGCAGTATATCTTTGACTGCGTGAACACGGGACTGGACCGCTATCTGGACGGCATGAAGGAAGTGTATGCCAACGAAGACGGCGGCTACAAGAACGTGCTCTATCCGGATCTGGAGCTCGCAGCCGAAATGAGCAGAAGTCATGTGGAAAGGTTTTATTCGACAGATCTTTCGGATGAGCCGGATGCCGGTGAAGAGGTCACCGACACGGGAGCGCCGGAGGAGGAAGAAGAGGAGGATGATGAGCTTCTCGCACTTCTCGGATCCTTTGCAAGCGGCGGCTCGGACGATAGCGACGATGATGATAATGGCTCAGACAGTAGCGGAGGCAGGAAGGATCACTCCGATGACATTGCTGTGGACGCAAAGGTGCCCATCAGGGACAGACTTCGTTTCATAGACGACAGGGCAGCTGCCACCGTGGAGAGCGGTACGCCCCTGCCATTCTATGAGCTGTGCCACAAGCTTGCCTTTGAGCCTTTCACCCTGTTCTGCTTCGCCTGCGGCATACTGTCGTCAACGCAGACAGACTATGCGGGCGTCTTCCAGATCGTAAACGAGAACGGCAACCTGTCAGCTCCCACCATAGAGTCCGCAGCAAAGGTCTTTTACGGAGGCGAGTACTCCATCACCGGAGCATACGGCGATATGTCCACATGTCTTGAGCAGCTGATGCCTCTGCTGTCACTTCGGGTCATGGACAGCATGCCATTCTCCACGGTGGTCTCTCCCGACAAGAGAGTCATAGACTGTCTCTTCGGACGCAATCCGGACAAGCTTGACGAGAACTATACGAGATTTATCTCAATGCTGACAGACGACAAGGAGCTTGATCCCATCATGGCCAATAAGGGTGTGCTCGATGAGATGGAGATCTCCTACGAAGAGGGCGTCAGGATATTCTACTACTACGGTGACGAGGGCAGCGGCCGGAGATTTTTCGTGAAGCATTTCTGCAAGAAATCCGGACTCGGTGCCATACAGATAAACTGCAAGAAGCTCTTTAACTATGACTATCAGTTTGTGGACAAGGCGCTGTGGGCCGTGACCCGCGAGTGCATACTGACAGACTCATGCTGCTGCCTGACGGACCTGACCTTCAGGGAGGAGGAGAAGGAAAAATTCTTCGGATACATGGATCTCGCTTTCTCGAAGCTTAACGAGCAGAACATACTCGTCTTTGCGATGAGTAAGGAGCATATAGACTTCAGAGAGGTCACAAAGAGTGAGTATACTGAGCTTGAACTTCCTACTCCCGATACCGGAGAGAGACAGGCATGCTGGGAGTACTTCGGCAAGGGATACAAACTGGAGCAGGATATCGACATGCTCGAGATGTCGACCAAGTTCCTCTTCACACCCGGCAAGATACATGATGCTCTGAAGCATGCGAGGGCTCTGTCGTCCATGGCACAGGAGGATGAGATATCCAGAGACAAGCTCTTTAAGGGATGCTACAACCAGATGAGCTCCGAGCTTACACAGAAGGCTACGAAGATAAAGGCGAACTTCGGCTTCGAGGATATAGTAATGAACCCGAGCCAGAGGGAGACGCTGGAGCACGCCATAGACCAGATGAACTTCAGGAAGCAGGTCTACGAGAACTGGCATTACACGAAGAAATATCCTTACGGACGCGGACTGTCGATACTGCTCTTCGGAGCTCCCGGTACAGGTAAATCCATGTGCGCGCAGGTCATAGCCCATGAGCTCAACCTGGAGCTGTACAGAGTGGATCTGTCAAAGGTCATTGATAAATACGTGGGTGAGACGGAGAAATCAATATCCATGATATTCAGGGAAGCAAAGAAGTGTAACGTGGTCCTCTTCTTCGACGAGTGCGACACGCTATTCGCAAAGAGGTCGGATGACGGAGGCTCCAACCAGGCTTCAAACAACAACAAGACAGCACTGCTCTTGCAGGAGGTGGAAGCCTACGACGGAGTATCGGTGCTTGCGACCAACTACAAGCACAACATAGACCCGGCTTTCTTCAGACGTATGAAGTACATAGTCGAGTTCCAGTTCCCGGATGTGGATACGAGAGAGATGCTCTGGAGGACCACCATACCGAAGGATACACCGATCGCGGATGATGTGGATATAAGGTTCCTCGCAGAGAAGTTCGAGTTCGTCGGAGGTAATATCAAGAACTGCATACTTAATGCGGCTTTCCTGGCAGCGGCTGATCCGGAAGCGGGAGGACTGGTGCACATGAAGCATTATCTTCTGGCGATCAAATACGAGTTCGTAAAGGTAGGTAAGGTATTTACAAAATCAGACTTCGAGCCCTATGCGGAGGAAGTGGGTCTGGCGTAAGCATAGGAACACAGGATGTCTGAAATCTGAGAAAGGATATATACACGGCATCAGGATGCTGTAATAAACCATGAATATTACCGATACAGCCGCAAAACTGATAATAGCCAGAACGGAAGTATATCTGGCAGATATGGGAAGGACGGGGAGTTTCGGAGGCTTCCCGACGCTTAGCGAAGCAACCGATTCTCTTACGGATGAAGCCCTGAAAGAATGGGCGGAGGTGTCCGGTGAGGGCGCAAGGAAGGGAAAGACGGACGGCGCTTCGGGCAGATATCTCTATGCCCTGGAACTTCTCGGATGGGATAACGTAGCGCAGACACTCATGGAGCTGTGCGTTGCCGTGTATATGTATCCCGAATTTGATGCGTATCTTGTGAGCAATTTCGGCTATGGTCCGTGCCTGCACCTTGCGGCTCTGATAGAGGGACGTGAAGGACTTGCTTATGCCGAGATACATGACTATGCATCAAAGGTGAGAAGGATACTCCGGCTCGACCTCATGTCCGAGCCTTTGCAGTATGCTGAAGTAAGTGCGGATGAGAGACTGATGGGCTTCCTTGACTGCAATGATGACGTGAGCCTGAAGCTTGCGGATTTCACCACGCTTTTCAGATGGGATGATGAGACTCTGCATGAGCCGTACGTCAACAAAGCCCTGATCGAGCGCGGTACGGAGCATTTTGCGAACGGAGGCAGCGTACTCTGCCTTGCCGGAAGAGGAGGACGCAGGTTCATCGCAAAGCATATCGCAAGGGAAATGAAAACGGATTTCCTTTTCGTGAATATAGCAGGGCTCATACGCAAGGCGGAAAAAGACAATATAGCTCCTTTAAGGGATGCGCTGATCAGAGAAGCTTATTATGGCAAGGCAGGGATATGTCTGTATGGCTTTGATGAGCACTTTATCACGGGAGGCACCTCAGACAGGGAGAGGGGCAGGAGGGATATGGAGACGCTCTCGGGCATGCTCTTTGCGCCGCTGACCGGGGAGGGAATACCTCTTGTCATTTGTGTGGATGAGATAAGCATGATGCCGGGGCGCGATGTGATAGGGGGCTTGAAATGCATAAGCCTGCCCGAATCGTATGACTATGATGAGAGAAAGAAGCTGTGGCAGGGACTTTTTGAAGCCTGCGGCCTTGAGATGGATCCGGCTTCTTTTGCTTCAAGATACAGGATGGATCCGAACGAAGCTGCACGTACGGTGGCAGACTATATGCAAAAGCCGCGTGAAGATGAGCAGGATATCACAGAAGAGGAACGCTTCGCAAGGATAAGCATAGATTCCATAAGGAACAATGAGTCGGGAACAGGAAGGATCATCTATCCGGATGTGAGGCTTGATGATGTGAAGCTGAAGGATAATGTGAAGAATGTACTGCGTGATGCGGTAAATGCGGTACTGTCGGGACCTGTGGTGCTGGACGAATGGGACCTGAGAAAGAGATATCCTTACGGCAGAGGGGTGAGCCTTCTGATGGCAGGCCCTCCCGGTACCGGTAAGACAATGAGTGCAAACGCCATAGCAGGCGAACTGTCTCTTCCTCTCTATCAGGTAAATCTGTCCAATACCGTGGACAAATACATAGGTGAGACGGAGAAGAATCTTGAGAAGGCATTTTCATTTGCGGAGAAGAATAACGTAATACTTTTCTTCGATGAGGCTGATGCACTTTTCGGCACAAGGAGTGAGGTGCACGACTCCAAAGACCGCTATGCGAATACAGAGATATCCTACCTCCTGCAGAGGATGGAGGCCTATGACGGCATAGTGATCATGGCTACGAATATCAAGGGAAATATAGATCCTGCTTTCATGAGACGCATACGTTTCGTGGCACACTTTGAGAATCCCGATGAGGAGATGAGACGGGCGATCTGGGAGGGCTGCATCACTGACAGCGTACCACATGGAGATATCGATATCGCCTATCTGGCCACGCAGTTTGACAAGTTCACCGGCAGCGTGATCAAGACCGTCTTCCTGAATGCCTGCGTCAAGGCGGCGGGAGAAGGCGAAGAGCTGGGCATGAAGCATCTGATATATGCGATCAAGCAGGAGACGGAAAAAGAGAGTCCGGTAGGCTTTACCATGGAGACACTCGGGAAATATGCTTATCTGATATAAGGGGCGGAAGAAGAAATGGCAAGACCGATGAAGTTTGCAAGTTCATATCTGGCTCAGAGTGAAAAAAAGGGTGTCGATATCGATGCCACAGTTGACAGATCCCTGCGCTCGTACATGGGTATGGGGGACGCTGCTTTCGCTGATGAAAAGATAGGCGATGTAACCAGAAAAGACACAATAGCCAAGATAAGAAAGAACACCCTGCAGAGGATGAGGCAGGAGAATGCTGCATCAGTGAAGTCTGCCACAAAGCAGAGTACCGACCATCAGAACTATGCCACCAAGGTGCTGAGTGATATCACCGATCTGAAAACTGAGCGCGCGAAAGCGATGGCAGCTGAAACTGATTATTATGATGAGCTCATAAGAAGGAACGGTGAAAAGAGTACAGGTCTCGGCAAGTATTTTTCAAAGCTGTACTGGTATGAGAAAAGCATGAAGTCTCATTTCGAAAAAACAGATGCCAAGGTAAACAAAGTCAGGACCGATGCAGACAGCTGGAGGACCGACAAGGAAAGAAAATATAAAGAGAATGTATTTCAAAAGCATTACAAAGCATATGATGATCTGGCAAAGACATACTATGAGATAACAAGGGAATTCACAAGACCGGCGCAGTCAGTCCAGCCGGATACCCGGGTATCTCAGGCGTTGGATGTGGCAACTGCCGTGACAGAGCCTGCGAAGAAGCCTGAAGTCAGGGTTCCTACAAAGGATGAGCTGAGGGACATGAAGCTTCCCGATATAACGGGAGTATCAAAGGGGGCGGCAAAGCGTGCACAGGCAGGGACAGGAAAGAGAGTTAGATCGCATTCCATATCGGAAGGACAACACACGATAATTCCGGTATTGAAACCGGTACAGAAACCTCAGAATGTGATAGCTCCTCAGACTATCGTGCAGCCAAAGCATGCCAATGTCATCCCACCTGCATATGTACCTAAGGGGGGGTTCCTTGATTATAAAGACCCCGTGGCAGGTCCGGCTCTTGTGGCTGTACTGGCAAAGCAGAGTGAAGCCTGGAAAGAGAATCATCTGCCGCTTTACAATGCAAAACAGAGAAGTGAGGGGAGGTACAGCATAAGCCACTATGTGACCGTAACAGGTATAGACAGGGCTGAGGGAAAACTCCAGATCTATGATTCATCGGGATATGCAGGTGCTCCGAAGAAAGTCAGTATAAGTGAATTTCTGCAAGACAGTACAGCAACTGAGATCAACTGGATATCCAAAATTGATGATCAATATGGACTGGTAGAACAGGGAAAAGATCCTAAATCAATGAGTGAGGCAATTGATTTATCCATCACTCATACCATGGGGGAGACGAGAGCAAAAACAGAAGGCAGTGAAGTCAGTGCCGTGTATATACCGGAAAAGGATCCGGATGTAGAAACAATAACGCTTGATGAATTGATAGCCAGTATAAAGGCAGGGCTACCGGAAGACAGCGAAAAAATACAGAAGATCAACGGGATCGATCAGGAGGCCATAGCCAGGATCAGACAGGAGGCAAATGCTGCAGCTGAGAGAAAAGGAGAAAAAAGCGGATCTGACGATGTAAGTGCGGCAGACGATGAATTGGCTTATGGTATACATCCTCTGGCTGTAGCGGGAATGAATCTGGCATACGAAAAACAACCTGATGGCAGCTATAACTGCTATGCGGTCACGGGAGCCGCCATGCTCAATCAGTATCTGGCCATGAGGGCAAGTGAAGAGAGTAAAACGGGAGAAGTAAAAAGGGTCACACAGGAAGTCGATCAGACTAAGATGAGAAACTATAAACCGAAGATGAGAAAGATGCCTCTCGGAGACGGTGAAGGAGCTTATCAGGAACAGGCCACACAGATCTACAGCTATGCCGGAAGGGGGAAGCGTGCACTAGGAAACATCTTTGAAATGGGTGACTTCATGCTTCAGACTCTGGCTGAGAATGGTATCACAGATGCAAGACTTAATAAACACACGATGCACTATGATAAAGTGTCTCAGGTTGAAGAAGACGCCTTTGCGGACAGGATAGAGCAGATCATGAGAAAAGGTGTAGTGGCGGGTGTGATGACTACCAAGGTATACGGCGAAGAATCAAAGTCGGGCAAAGATATTAGCGATGAAGATTGGCTGAAAGGTATCATCAAACTATGGGGAGATAACGCGGTAACTCTTTCAGAGGATCTGGCTGACGAAAGTGCTATACCGATAGCAATGCTGGTGGAACAGCAGCTGGCTGTATGGGCAAATGAGGAAGCTGTCAAGACGTCTAAACCCGTGTCAATCGACACAAGGCAGCCTTCTGCCGGAGTTAAAACTGCTCTGACAGACAGCATGCCTTCATCAGTGTCAAAGCCGGAAGAAGAAACAGACATGACACCTGTAGTGGTGTTTATAAGTACATATTATGACAAGAATCCCGGGGCTGATGAAACAGTTGATGATTTAATTGACTTGTTCTATCTACACCAACGGGATCTGCTGCATCTGGAGAAGGATGAAGAAATGTTCAGAGGTTATCTTCGTCTTGCCGGAGATAAGTTGCCGCTTTTCCATGAAAAATACGGTGTCTGGGCAAAAAAGAATACAAGCGGAGCAGCATATAAGGATCTGTCTCTGAAGGATATGATCCAAGGAATACAGGAATACATAAGCTGGGCAGCTGAGCAGGAAGATGTGGGGGAGATACCCGATAAAGAGGGACTGACTCACCTGATAGATACGGCTATAAAAATAGCTCGTGCTATAGAAGAAAAAAAGATACAAAGAACAGATATAGCCAGACAAATTGGAGTTTCTCTTGAGGAGCTGGAGAAACTGTTAAGGACCGGAGCTGAGCTTGAAGAAGATGAACCTGCTAAGGCCGCTGCAGACAGTGCGGCTGAAGAATCAGCAAGAAGAGCAAAGATTAAGAGACAACTACGTGTTCCAAAGGGCACCGGTGCAGCAACACATACAGGTGTACCGAAGAGCAGCACGGCGGTACGTCCGAAGGGTGAAAAAACTGCAACGGATGTAAAAGGATATATAGAACAGGAAATAACAGATCTGATCAGCAGATCACAAGCTTTGAAGCAGAGATTGCCAAATTATCAGGAGCTGACATCGCATCTGCCTTCAAGTACCACAGGACGACAGTTGACGGAAAGGCGTGAGCTGCTCAGGTATCTGGATCTTGTCAAGAACAATCCGAAAATCGAGATTGACGTTGCTATGGTGGCGGAAATACGGGAGATAAGCCGTAAAGCGCGTGAGCTTGATAAGATGCAGTATGTAGTGCAAGAGGCGGAAGGTGCCGGGATAGAGCTGACTCTGGAAGTGGTAACAGCTACTGTAAAAACAATGGAAAAGGATAAGGCGGAAGCAGAGGAGGATGACCTCTTTGACAGATTCATGCCGAGGACTGCGCCTCCTGCAAAGACTGTACCGCCGTCAGGGCCGAAGTCTGATTCATCAACAGGGACTTCTTCATCAGCAGTGACTTCTTCGTCAGTGCCTGCACCGGCACCTGCTCCCGCGCCCAAAAAGGATGAGCGGGAGATACCGGATGATGCTGCAAAAAAGATAGTGGAGTATACCGGCATATATGATGCCAACAAGGTGGATCAGATCATATCATCCGTACTGACCAATCCGAATACACCGGTAAGTGCAGGCGACCTGAGTATCGTTGATTACAGGGGGCGGACTGCGGCATCAAATACTTTTGATCCTGTGAATCATCTCAAGACGCATACGAACATACTGATGTATTCCCAGGCGGATGCGACCACGGGAATAAGAACAAGGTATAAGCTTGACAGAAGGTTCACGGGAAGAAGATCAAAGAAACAATTCACACCGCAAAGCAAGGATGTCCCTACTGCAGTGTCCATCGCTCAGATCGATCTGACACGCAGGAATGCGGAGGATATGAATCTGGAATCTGACGAGAGAGATGTAAACGGCGGATTCCTGTATTCAGAGGCGAATGCGGAGATAATAGGCGCCAGAGTGAAAAGAACCGGAAGGACCGTGCATGGTTTCTTCATGAACGGACATTTCGTGTCGGATGAGGACGCTTCCGGCGCACCAAACGGAGAAGTGGCCGATATAGAGGGGATGTCCTGGTGGCGCAGTCCCAACTGGGAAAAGCGGGAAAAAGCAGAGAAGCTGCGTGTGGCAATAAGAAAGTCGCTCTTCTTCCAGCATGTGAATGCCCGGACCATACAATACTATTCCTCGTATCAGGGGGATGAATATACCGGTGCAGTAATCTCTGCCGTGGAGGACAGGGTGGATGCTGCATCGCAGGGACCGGGAGCTCAATCCCTGACTACAGCCACACAGATGCTGATGGGAGCAAACCCTGACTTCAGTCAGATAGTACCGGCACTCATAGGACCGGCACTTGCCGGATACCTGATAACCAAGACCGATCCAACCTATAAACCGCCTCGGGGCCAGAAACGTTTTCCGGTAAATGATCCGAAGTCAGACAGAGTGATAGCAGATGCTCTGCAGGAATGCCCGAATGAGCTGACATTCGCATGTCTGATGCTGCTCTCCGAAGAGGATCCCAGGCTGTGGACGCTGGCACGAAATATAACGGAGGTCAATATACATGGTATAGCCGTACGTACCCAGTCAAAGCTTGACTATCTGCCTGAGAGCGGTGAGCTGATGCGGATGGCTCTGATAGAGGAGCTTGCAACCCGGCAGGGGAGGGGTCTGTCAAAAAAGCAAATGTCTTCGAAGAGAAAGAGATCAAGAGCACATCAGCAGGAGACGGATGCCTATCAGGAGTCAAATGAGGAACTGGATCTGCTAGGGGAGCTTGATTTGCCCGGCAAGAAAGTGCTTCAGGAGGAGCTGGACAGCCGCAGAGGTACAGGCAACTGGTTCAAAAGGAATCTCCTGAACGGTAATCTGATCAGGCATGTGCTAAGAGCGGGAGAACTGGGCGTGGAAGTGGCCGGTTCCATTTCCGATATAGGAGGAGAACAATATTCCGGATGGGGTAACGAAGAAGAAAGAGCAGAGCGACGCTTCTGGTTCAACTATGCCGAAGGTGTATCCAATATGACCAGTACCTTCTCCATCTTCAGCATGATGTTTACCGGTGCCATGGCCATGGAAGGGTTTAGCAAGCATGATGGTGGTGCGGCGGCAGGAATGGGAAGAGACCTGTCGTTCGACGTCATGGGTATCACCGAAGGTGTTGCGAACGTGATCTTGATGGTAAAGGAGATAGGTAAATGTGTTTCAAAAATCAGGCAGTGGTGGAGACTGAGAAAGCCTGAAAATGCACACGAGAGGAGTGAAACCCTGATGGACAGGGATGCGACAGGGTTGAAGTCGGCACTTCGTGCTCTGGACTGCATGGCAACCTGCGTGAGCTGTGCAAGGGATATTGCATCCATACATGTGACATCTTCAGGAGGCCCTATGTCCTTCAAGAATGACAATTGGGGCGAACTGCTGAAATCAAAGGGCATACTGGATAAGATAATAACGAACATCAGAAGGATCATAAGGATCATAGATGATATCAGAGAGATAGTGGTCTCGGCAAAGAGGATAGGAAGGATAGATACGGCAGACTCCGAGATAGAAACAGCCATTGCTGCTTTTGATGCGACCGACAAAGCTGGACTCGAAGGAATGAGGGTGGTTTTTACTTCGGATATAGGGACGATGTTTGAAGATGAATCCAGTCAGGAGGAAATCTACAGAAACATGCTCGGAGAAGCTGCGTCACAAAATTCTCAGGCACAGTATCTGATGGCACTTACAAGAAAGCAGTCAAAGAGGAATATAGTGGGTGCCAGCTTCAATATCGCAACGAATGTACTTGAAGGGGTCGATGATATAGTCGAGGCTGCAAAGGCTCCGCCGCTTTTGAGGGTCTTTACTCTTTTGGCACCCAAGGTGGTAGAGTTTGCCGGATGGATCACCAAGACCGGGATGGACAGGAGCACGCTTTCAGACAGTATAGAAAGAACTCTGGGTGACAAGCAGTTTGCCGCCTTCAGGTATCCGTACTTCGATGATGTGCTCAAAAGGGAGACCGGTATAGTGAACAAGCATTATCTCGTGGATCTGGCAAGGATATTCACGGCGATAGACACCCATGCCATGATACACAATCCCGATGCCACGCCGGGTGAGATGGAGCTGGGTAAGAAGGTGGCAGGTACAATGTTCGGGAATGTGAATGACGTTACGGTAAAGAAGGTAAAGCTTGAGGATCTGATGAGGTATGCCGGAGTGGACGGCTCCTCCAACTGGAGAGCGCTGCTCCGCAATTCACTCATGGCCTGAACACATAATCAGTACATCTTTTTGGACAGGAGAAAATGATATGGACGGAATGAAGAGGATAATGGAAGGGACGAAGGAGCTCATGACCGAGCTCTTTGACGAGGTAAGAGAAAACGGTGCAGCCTATCGGAGTATGGCTGAGCATCTGGGAGTCACGGATGTGAGCGCCGTAGTGGAGGCTGTGCTTACGGGAGGAATGAATGAGGAGATGCCATATCCCGTGATGCAGTTTCATGTGACACTGGCCCAGAACATTCCCGAGGAGGCGGTAGATGAGCTGTGCAGATCACTGAATGAGCTGAATAACGTCATTGCAGTAGGAGATTATCCCGCATTCGGAAACTTTGCTTATTATCCGCGACTCAATCAGGTATATCTGACCTACAGGCTGCCGGTGAATCCGGAGGCTCCGGAGGATGAATTGGTTAACATAAAGTACTACTTCGGGGTACTGTATGAGCAGCTGGATCTTTTCGCTGATTTCATCATAATGCTCTGTGACAACGGAGGTGAGATGATGACGCTGGATGAGTATGTGGATTATCTTGCAGGCATACAGGATCTGAACGACATAGAAGAAAGAGCGGCAAAGCTCGAAGAAAAGCTGAACGAATACGAAAAAGGAATTACTGCCACAGAGCAGGATGAAACCGTATAAACAATACATAAGGAATGAGATCCCGGATTAAGGAGAAAAGGACATGAAAATGGATGAGAAAAAACTGGAGCTTTTGAAATCACTGGAGGCTGAATATAAAGAGGCTGAGGATATGGGAGAGGCCTCCATATTCACTGCAAAAGAGCTGAACGCACCGATGGACATGCTCAGAGCGGAGATAGCGGCATTCGGACCGGATCTTGTGAGTGTGCTCGGAGAGTTCTTCTTCATGCCTTTTGAGGAGACGGAGGTCATATATTTCACCTCGGTCATCACACTTTCAAATACAGTGCCCGAGGAGTCGGCGGATGATGTGGCGGCGGCTGTTGCAAGGCTTAATTATTATATCCCCTGCGGATGCTATGCTCTCGGGGAGGATGATAAGAATCTGGTCTTCAAATATACTGTGCCGATCGTCGGAGAGGACGAGACGGAACATCAGACAAGTGCAGTATCAATTGCCGCAAATACAGCAATAATGACTGCGGAGAGATATATGGGCTATCTGAAGCTGATACTCATGAATGAGGTCACAGTAGATGAGATGATCGAAATGGCAAAAAACGGGAAGTAAACGGGGGATACCGAAATGGGTGGAACTAAGCAAAAGGAGCGAGTGCTCCGTCAGGTAAATATAGACACACAGGAAGTGTCTGCCCTGTCCGAGAGCCTCAATACGATATCCTCCGGTCTGATGCAGACGGAGGATGTGGTCACGGGCATGACCATCACATCTCCCGTGATGAAGAAGGTGAACGAACTGCCAGTAAACATACCTGCCGCCGCACCCACGGAGCAGGAGGTCATAGATGCACATGATGAAGTGGGGCTGAAGCTGTCCGCAAACTCAAAGAAGCATCCGAAGAGGGTGCAGAGGGCAGCCGAAAAGCGTACGCTTCAGAGAAACTTCGTGGCAAAACGAACACAGGTGACGGATCAGCTTGAGCAGCTGAGACAGCAGGAGAGCGACAGCCTGTCACATATGGACGAGCATGACAGGGAGGAGCATCAGAAGGCTAAGAGGGAGAAGATCTTCAAGCATCTGAAGAAGCTTGACCTGAAGAAGCTCATGTTCGATAAGTCCGGAGAAACGGGCTATGAAAAGCTCGCAAAGCACTACAAAGTGATAAAGACCATTCTCCTGGAAATACCTGATTTCGAACAGGAGCTGGCAAATAAAAAGGGAGTGGAAAATCCTTCGCCGGAACAGCTGCAGGAGATAGAGGAAGCCGAAGCCAGGCTTAAGACTCTCTATGACCTGCGTGCACACTTCGATGTGTATGAAAAGCTGACTCTGAATAAATACTATGCAATGCTTCCCCATGAAGAGATGGAGAAGCTTTCATACAAAGAGCTGCGCATGCGTCTCGACAAGCTGTACAAGGAGCCTGTACGCAAGCAGGAGCTGATAGACTACTACCAGAATCTGATACGTCTGAAGGAGATAGGACTGGAGGACGGCAAGAGCGTCGAAGCACGAGAGAAAGAGTATCTGTCTGACATCAGGGAGAGCAAGAAAAAGGACGATGACAGGGATCCGAAGGAGGAGATGGACAAGATGGCCGCTGCCTACAAGAGGATGGCAGCTTATCTTGAGAAGGAGTCTCTCTTCATGCCCGAGGCTACCCGGACCATGTATATGGCAAAGCTCTTCGATACCTTCCAGCTCGACATAGATAAATTCAGGGGAAATATCGGTACGGCGAAAGGCGATATCGCCGACATGCTTGCAAAGTATGATGAATATCGCACCAGGCCGAAGGTGACGGCAGATCCAATGCATGCACTGGTGAAGGGCGGACTGGATGAGAAGATGCCGAATAAGGAGGATACCCTCGAAAAGAGTGATGAGCCGGCTGACGGAATAGTGCTTGGTGAAGTGCAGAAAGAAGGCGTGAGGCTGATCGGGGCATGGGTGATGAGGCATTCACTCAGCAGTACGCGTAAATACACGCCGTTTGCTTTTAATCTGCTGCAGGCTCCGCCTGAACAGCAGCTTCTCGTATACTATCTGATAGAGAATGAAAAGCAGGACAGCGCAATGGGGATAGACTTCTTCACGGCCCTGCACAACTATCAGCCGGATCTGAGCAACTTTAAGAAAAAATTCAAGTTGGACAATATCTCAAGGGCGCTCAGAGCATCCATGGGAATATACGGCCAGATGAAGGCTTACGGTGCACTGACGGAGGCTATCAGGGAATCCGACAGCAGGATAGAGCAGGATAAGGATCCGAATGCTCCAGATCCGCGTCCGATGGAGGAAAGAAGGGCTACTCTGGTGCAGGCCATATCGCAAAGAGGCGTATTGCTCAAGATGCTCTACCGCAATGCCGGGATGCATGAGGATATGCCGCCTGATATGGCAGAGGATCCGGTGTTCAGAAAGAAGCTTCATGATGAATACGCGAAACTGGCCGTGCTCATCAGAGATCTGGATGCCGTCAACCGGCAGATAAACGACGGTGCAAATACAACGCCTGACTACAACTCGGCACAGCTTAGAGAAGACGGAGACGAGCTGGCTGCAGATGAGAGTACGAGCGTACTGGATGTGGCATCAAAGACCAGTGAGATAGTAAATAACTATATAGTGGGATACGGGGTCAAGACCTTCGGAAGTGTGGTAGACTCCATAGGTGGATATGCTTCAAAGATGACCGAGACCGTGGGCTATGCGCACTACTCTGGATGGATGGGCGGTCTGACCTCGCTTTTGGGACTGGCCGGCGCCATAGTGACAGCCACCTCGATAGGTGTCGAGAAGACAATAAGCGTTGCCGACAGGACGGCACAGGCTTTGTCAGTGAGCGGTGACTTCATAGGAGTGGCGGGAGATATGCTGTCTTCGGCCGGAGTCCTGACGAATGTATTTACCAACGGAGTAGAAGCTTCAACGGAATCCTTGAAGTGGCTTGGCAGTGCGTCGGATGCGCTCTGGAACTCCACCCAGCTCGGAGACAAGCTGGCCCTTGCAGGAGGAGCCGTAGGTGTAATAGCTGGTACAGCGAAGTTTGCTGCCGAAGCAGTACACTTCGGAAGGGCGGTCAGCTCAAGACATGATCTAAAGCGATCGAGCAAGACTCTGGACGAAAAGGATCAGGATCAGCTTACAGAAGACGAGAAGATACTGCAGCGCTTCTTAAAGCACGAGAACAGGGAGGTCACAAGAAAAGAGATAAGCGCAGGTGTGGGCATGGTGACAGGTGCTCTTACCATGGCGGCAGGTGCCATGGCCATGACGGGCTTCCTGGCGCCTATAGCAGGTGCGCTGGGTATCGTGAGCCTGGTCGTGGATGTAGGCTTCGGTAAGATAATGAATGCGGCCCTCAGACACTCCAACCGCAAGAAGGCGGTGGATGACATGTTGAATACGGATGCGCTTGTAGAGAAGGTGAAGAACGAGCATCCGAACAAGGACGAGATAAAAGCGAAGATGAAGGACAAGGATCTGAAGGAAAAGGTGAGGACAGAGGCTCTCGCCATGCTCGGCTTCTCGTCTTACCATGAGTGCTACAGGCATGTCTGCACGCAATATGCTACCATGCTGTATGACAAGGTCTTCGTAAATCCTCCGGCGGCTCAGAAGGATAAGGATATGTATCTGGATGCCATGAAGTCTCTGGGTATGAAGATGGTACTGCCGGGACCGGGTGTCCAGGCCGACAGCTACAAACCCACTGTGGAGGCGATGATCGCAAAGATGATGGATTAGGGTCACGAGGATGCAGCGATCTGACGTAGACCGATCAGCGTAATCCGGGTGGGCGGAGCATGGTGAAAGCTGGAACTGCAAAGTCATGCGTATCAATAAAAACAGGAAGAAAACATGAAAATCACGCGTATAACAAAAGACAACGAAAAAATGTTCCTGCCTCTTCTGCCTGCAAAAGGCGGCAAGGCTGCAGACGATCTCATACGTCTGGGTGTCACCGGTGACAAGGATAAGGTGGCAGGCGCCATATGCGCCAGAATAGTCGAGGGACAGGCGGATATCACATCCTTGTATGTGCTGCCGGAATCGAGAGGAAAGGGAGCGGGAAAACTGCTGCTGACCTCTCTGGAGGAGATACTCAAGGGGCAGGGACCTGATGCGCTCTCAGCGGAGTTTTTCGGCGATGAGACATCGAAGGGCTTTTACGGAGCGATGGGTTATTCGATCTTTGATGTCGGATGGAGATACAGTTTCACTCTGGGTGAGCTTTTAAGGTCTCCGCTGTACATAAGGTATATCAAGGACAAGCCATACAAGAATGTATCGTTCGTGTCTGCACTTGATACAAAGTCGCTCAAGACACTGGAGCGCAGTATCGGGGCAGCGGAGTATGATCCGGAATGGAGCACGGCCGGATTCGCAGACGGGAAGTATACGGACTGTATGATGGCTATGAAGCTGGACAGGACGATAAGCATATCATGGCTCAATACGAATGGGACGGACCCTCTTATCCTGCTGCAGCACTTCAGGGCTCTGGCAGAGAAGACACTGGCGGAGTATCAAGGCGATATGGGCGTGAGATATATCATGACATTTGAGAAGGCGGCAGTAGCCTCAAAGCTTGCGAAGCTTCTGGGAGGCAGCCGCCATCTGCATAAGGACGGCAGACTGGTACGTGCGATAAAAGTGATGGTATAGTGAGGAGGTGATCATATGGAGGAAGAAAAGATGAAGCTTGATATCGAGAAGATGAAAGAGATAAACGGTGGGGCAAATAATGGTTTTGATCATTGTGGAAAGGATCAGCCGGCAGATATCAAGGACAGAGGAGGCGGCAATACGGATGCACCGGATAAGAAGGCAGACGTGAACAGGTTCGGGCTGTCAACTATAAAGGATAAACTGGGTGGGAATGCTTAAAGCAAAGAATAAAGCAAATAACCAGAAGAAATCGCTGGAAAGAGCGGTATCAAAAACACTGATCATGGGCATGATCGGTATGCTTATGATAACCGGTACGATGCTTTTCGTTCTCTGTCCTTATATGGCGATAAAGAGCATCAAACGTGATACGGACAGTGATCTGATATACATCATGTCGTTGATGGATGCTGACTACCTTGAGGATGTGTATAAGAGGACCAAAGACATATACTACGGGATGAGCGATGCGGAACAGGCTGACCCGTTCTCGGATGGATTTAAGGAGCATTTCCGGCAGATCATAAATGAAACGGGATATAAAAAGGCGCGGAATATTCTGCATAAATGCAAGGATACCCAGGGCTACGGAGAGATTGCGTTCTGTTTCTATGATGAAGAAAACAGGAGGATGGTCTTCGTGGTGGACGGAGACTGTGACATGTATTATTACATTCCGGGGCAGTGGGTATCGGAGGAAAACGGCAACATTGATACTCCGGAGATCATGGAACGTATCAAAAGATCCGACTGGTATATGAATGCCAAGCATGCCGGGCTGTACGGATGGTCAATGACCGACTATCGGGACGTGACGGACCCGGAGGGTAATGTCATAGGCGTGGCTTACGCTGAAGTGCAGATATCCGACATCCTGACAAGGATGGGAGCCTTTACCGTCATTTATTTCATGCTGATGGTACTGGTAAAGACAATACTCATAGCCTTGGTGGCAAGTTTCCTGAAGAACCGTATAGTGGTGCCGATAGGAGGGCTGTCAAGGACGGCAAGAGAATATACGGCCCGTGACAAGACCAAGCTGCAGGGCGATCATAAATACTTCGGACAGCTGCAGATCAATACGGGTGATGAGATAGAGGATCTGTGGCGGAGCCTGACGGATATGGAGGATGATATCAATGACACGATGACGCGTATCCGTGAGATGACTTCGGAACAGGAGCGGATAGATGCGGAGCTTGGTGTCGCCAATCAGATACAGGCCGATATGCTTCCGGGTATCTCTTCTCCTTTCCCTGACAGGAAGGAGTTTGAACTCTATGCGATGATGACTCCCGCAAGAGAGGTGGGAGGTGACTTCTATGATTTCTTCCTGACGGATGATGATCATATAGCTCTGGTGATAGCGGACGTGTCGGATAAGGGAATACCGGCGGCTCTTTTCATGATGAGAGCGAAGACCCTCATCAAGGCGCAGGCACTGATGAAGAGCTCGCCGTCAGAGATACTGTCCTACGCCAACAGAGAGCTGTGCGAGGGAAATGAGGTGGCGCTCTTTGTTACAGTGTGGATAGCGCTTATAGAGCTCTCTACCGGCAAGGGTGTGGTCTCCAATGCGGGACATATGCATCCGGCGCTCTGCAGGGCGGGAGAGAGCTATCAGCTGCTGGAGTATGAGCACTCACTGCCTTTGGGACTTGTAGAGGATACGGTGTTTGAACAGCACGACTTCTCGCTCGGTGCCGGCGACAGATTGTTTGTCTATACCGACGGTGTGACGGAAGCAGTGGACCGTGAAGACAGGCAGTTCGGTACGGAGGGGATGCTCAAGGCTCTCAATGATGATCTGTCATCATCACCTGAGGTCAGTTTAAGGCATGTCATGGATTCCGTAAAGGAATTTGCGGCAGGAGTGGATCAGGCGGATGATATCACAATGCTCGGATTCCACTATCTCGGCACGGAGCAAGAGAGCCGGTAATGATAGATTTCAGTAATGTAAGCAAGATATACAGGGAAACGGACGGTCCGGTATTTGAGGGCTTTTCCGAGCATATAGACAGGGGAGAGTTTGTCCTTGTTACGGGAAAAAGCGGCAGCGGAAAGAGTACGCTGATAAAGATGCTCTTAAAGGAGACAGAGCCTGACAGCGGTGATATCACCGTGGACGGGAAGCTTCTGTCGCAGATACCTGCATCGGAGATACCCGCATACAGGAAGGGGCTTGGAGTCGTATTTCAGGATTTCAGGCTTTTTGACGACTACAGCGTATTCGGCAATCTCGAGGTGGTGCTGTCCCTTACGGGCGGCTCCATGAGGGATGCCGAAAGACGTATCACTCATATTCTGAGATTTCTCGGCATAGACCGTCTGCACAAGAGGTACCCGAAGGAGCTTTCGGGCGGGGAAAAGCAGAAGGTATGCATGGCGAGAGCACTCATCAATGATCCGGCTGTGCTGCTCGCAGATGAGCCCACGGGCAATCTGGATCCGTCATCTTCGGCAGATATCTTCAGACTGCTGGAGCTTGTGCACAGACAGGGTACCACCGTGGTCATGGCGACTCATGATCTGGCAACAGCCGAGAGGCTTGCCACGACCTCACGCCGCATAGATCTGGATAGCTGCGCCATAAAGAAATAAACCCTTTATATTTCACATAATACGCGATCTGTGGTATCATTATTTGCAATATAATGCTCAAAGGGGAGTGTATGTTTCTATGGTCATTCGTAAAGAAGAATACCTGAATCCGGCCGATTATCCGGCAGAACAGAGACAGCTCGTAGAAGATTTCAATAAAAAACTGAAAAACAGTATGGGTGTGGTGACCGCGCTCGGTAAAGAGTACCATACCATATGGATAGTACGATGCGATGATCTGACCATGGAGATTTACAGATCTACGGGCGAGAGCACGGTGGAAGGGCTCGTGGACATGGGTCTTAGCTGCGGCACCTATGACAAGTTCATAGAAGCCTATGTGGACACTTATGTGGTCAACGGTACGGACAGCCTGATGAAGGATGTGAGCCCCGCTGTCATGCTTGAGAGGATCAAGGACGGAAGCCTCTATACCGTAGACTATATCAGGATGAATGACGATACTACCATCTCCTATCATCAGGTGGCTTTTGCACTGGCGGGTGAGCCCGGAAAAAGCGAGAAGTTTGTCCTTGCTTTCCGTGATGTGGACAGGGTGATAAGGAAGCATATGGCAGACAAGCTGTACCTTAGAGAGCAGCTTGATATAGTGAATGCCCTGAGCCGCGATTATTACAATATTTTCAAGATAGACCTGAAAACCGGGAAAGTCGTGATACTGAAGCTGGACGGCTATGTCACGAAGGGAATGGAAGGCCCGAGTGAGAAGCAGTATGACTACAATGTCCTGTATAAGCAGTATGTGACCGATCGTGTCTTCTCCGAAGACATACCCATGATGATGGATGCGATAAGCCTTAAGACCGTGGAGGAGAAGCTGAAGGACCGTGAAGAGTATGTGGCCAGCTACAGGGTCATGGATAATGGCGAGGTGCATTACTATCAGTTCACCTATATACCCGTGAATCCGGCCAGAAAGGACAGTCTGATACTGGCAGCCTTCAAGAACGTGGACGATGTCGTGGAGACCGCAAAGGAGAGGGACGAGCTGATATCCCTTGCGGAGACGGATCTGATGACAGGTATACTCAACAGGGGAAGCGGTGAGCAGAAGGTATCAAATGCGCTGCTGAAGGGACGCAGAGGTATGTTCTGCGTCATAGATATAGATCTCTTCAAGAATATAAACGACACCTACGGACATGACGTGGGAGACAAGGTAATAAGAGGTATAGCCGACATCCTCAAGGAAGAGTTCAGAGACGGAGATATCATATTCAGGCTCGGCGGCGACGAATATGCGGTATTTGCGCAGAACGTTCTGACGGAGAGTAAGGGCAGATCAATTATGAGCAGAGTGTTCACGAGGATCGATCAGCTTAAGATATCAGATATGGATGACAAGCCGATCTCAGTCAGTGCCGGAGCAGTCGTGCTGACGAGAGGAAGTAATGCAGAGTTTGATCAGCTGTATAAAAAGGCTGACGAGGGAGTATATAAGAGTAAGATAGTGAGCGGAAACGATATCACGTTTTCGGTCTGCTGAAATGATACACTGACGGGGGTATATGGACAGGAGTATCGAGCTGGGCTTTGCCAATATAGATCTGCAGCGCAGGGAACGCACCGGGATCGCCGAGGTGATATACGGGGCAGGGAAGGACGCGGACCAGATCGCTGAGATCGCAAGGCAGATGTATGAGCATGGCGAGACACATATACTGATCACCAGAGTGGAGGGTGAGAAGGCCGCTTACGTGAACAGGAAGTTAAGCGAGGTTGACATAATCTCAAATATCTATGATGATGCCCATATCATCGTTACGGGTGGCAATCATAAGCCGGACGGCATAGGACGTATCGCAGTGGTCACAGGTGGGACCAGCGATATCCCTGTAGCTGAGGAGGCTGCAAGGACTGCCGAGTTTCTCGGAAATGAGGTGGACCGGATATATGATGTAGGCGTCGCAGGTCTGCACAGGCTTATGGCGAAGGTTGACATAATTAGAAATGCAACCGTGGTGATAGCTATAGCAGGTATGGAGGGGGCTCTTGCCAGTGTAGTGGGCGGGCTCGTGAGTGCACCTGTGATAGCAGTACCTACAAGCGTGGGATATGGCGCAAATCTTGGCGGATTATCCGCTCTTCTTTCGATGATCAACTCCTGCGCGAGCGGGGTGTCGGTAGTAAACATAGACAACGGCTTCGGGGCCGGGTATCAGGCAAGTCTTATCAATCACACAGGGAAAACAGAAAAATGAAGGTAATGTATATTGACTGCGGCATGGGTGCAGCCGGGGATATGCTGACGGGTGCTCTGCTTGAGCTCCTGCCGGATAAGGAGAGCTTCGTTAAGAGGCTGAACGGGCTTTGGAGAGACGGCGTAAAGACCGTCGCAAGGCGCGGTGAGAAGTGCGGTATCACCGGGACCGTGGTGGATGTGATGGTGGACGGAGTCGGGGAAGAAGAGCTTTCGGATAAGGCAGACGG
>JAEEGO010000202.1 GCA_016280355.1 Lachnospiraceae bacterium
CATCCTCGGTATTGTAGAGCCTCGGCTTTACCATCTCGATATACCAGTCGCATATCTCATCCCAGATGAAGTCATAGATCTTGGAAGCAGCCACTCCGAGCTCGTATTTTTCCATATTGTCAGTGACTTCCTTTACCACTCTGTTCATCCTGGAGAGTATCCATCTGTCCACTCCGGCAAGATCGCTCTCCTCCGGCTTCTCTACGGACTTACCGTCCATATTCATCATGATGAAGCGCGAAGCATTCCATATCTTGTTTGCGAAGTTTCTCGCAGCCTCCACCTTCTCATATGAGAACCGCATGTCATTACCCGGAGCGTTGCCGGTAATAAGCATGAAGCGGAGCGCATCGGCGCCGTACTTGTCTATGACTTCGAGCGGGTCTATGCCGTTGCCTAAAGACTTCGACATCTTCCTGCCCTGCGAATCCCTTACCAGTCCATGGAAGAGGACCGTCCTGAAGGGCTCCTTGCCCATCTGCTCATATCCCGAGAAGATCATCCTGATGACCCAGAAGAATATGATGTCATATCCTGTGACCAGAACGTCAGTCGGATAGAAGTATTTAAGATCCTCGGTCTCTTCGGGCCATCCCAGAGTAGAGAAGGGCCAGAGTGCCGATGAGAACCAGGTATCCAGCGTGTCCGGATCCTGTGTCAGGTGCTTTCCTCCGCACTTGGGGCAGGTGTCAGGTGCCGTACGCGACACGATAAGCTCTCCACAGTCCTCGCAGGTGTAAGCCGGTATCCTGTGACCCCACCAGAGCTGCCTTGATATACACCAGTCCCTGATATTGTCTGTCCAGTTGAAGTAGGTCTTCTGCATGTTTTCGGGCACGAGTCTGATATCGCCCTTTTTAACGCCCTCTACGGCAGGCTTTATAAGCTCGTCCATCTTCACGAACCACTGTTCCTTGACCAGAGGCTCTACCGTGGTATGGCATCTGTCATGAGTTCCGACATCGTGTGCATAATCTTCTATCTTCACGAGCAGGCCCATACCGTCGAGCTCTTCGACAATGGCTTTTCTTGCCTCATAACGGTCCATGCCGGCGTACTTTCCGCCGTTCTCGTTTATGGTACCGTCATCATTCATGATATTGATCACGGGCAGGTCGTGTCTCTTACCCACCTCAAAGTCGTTGGGGTCGTGTGCCGGCGTGATCTTCACTACTCCGGTACCAAACTCCATATCCACGTAATCATCCGCCACGACAGGCATCTCCCTGTTCATGATCGGAAGCATCACCTTTTTACCTATCAGATCCTTATATCTGTCATCCTCGGGATTGACTGCTACAGCCGTATCGCCGAGCATCGTCTCGGGACGTGTGGTCGCAAACTCCAGATACTTGTCGGTGCCGACTATCTGATATTTGATATGCCACAGGTGGCTGGCCTGATTCTGATACTCCACCTCTGCATCCGATATGGTGGTCTGACATACGGGGCACCAGTTGACCATCTTGTGTCCCTTATATATGAGTCCCTTATCATAAAGCCTTACGAAGACTTCATTGACTGCCTTGTTGCAGCCCTCGTCCATCGTAAACCTCTCTCTGTCCCAGTCGCAGGAGGAGCCCATCTTCCTCAGCTGGCTTGTGATCCTTCCACCGTACTCCTTGCGCCACTCCCAGCATTTTTCAAGGAAGCCTTCCCTTCCGAGATCCTCTTTCGTGATGCCCTTCTCCTTCAGGGTACTGATGATCCTGACCTCGGTAGCTATACTCGCATGGTCCGTACCGGGCTGCCAGAGTGCGTTGTATCCCTGCATCCTCTTGAACCTGGTAAGTATGTCCTGCATCGTATTGTCGAGTGCATGTCCCATATGCAACTGTCCGGTGATATTCGGAGGCGGCATCACGATAGTGAAGGGCTTCTTCGATCTGTCCGCTTCCGCATGGAAGTATTTTTTATCTACCCACTTCCGGTACAGCTTCTCTTCTATACCGCTCGGATCATAGGTTTTAGCGAGTTCTTTGCTCATAGCACATAATTCTCCTACTTTATTACATAGTTGGTTAGATTATAGAATTATGTAAAGCCATAGTCAAGGGTAAAGCCCCCCTTTCCGCGTCGGATAGCGCGTATGTCTTTTACTGTGATAAAATGATCCGTAACACATGATAAAGGAGCTGACGTTTCACCGTGCAGCTCCTGGGGGAGAGTGCCCGTATCCGGCGCCTGTCCGTACGGATCCGGCTGCCGCATCGGGCTTTCTTTGGGGGAGAATTTATTTATTGGGAACATTATAAAAGACAAATGTGTTCAAACCGTGTTCTGTCTGTGAATGTTCTCGTATCGAAAAAACATGAAAAATTATCTGCACGACACCATAGATATACTGAAATACCTGCTGATCGGAGCCGTTTGCGGTCTGGGACTGAACTATGTCATATTACACAGTCCCCTGCCAAAGATCTTTCCTGCCTACACAGACAGGATCTCTTCCGCTGCATTTTCGGTTAACATAATATACGGTATCCTGCTCTATTGTATCGCAGCCCCCATCATCGAAGAGCTCGTATTCAGGATATTCATATACAATACCGTCTACCGTTTTCTGGGTTTCCTTCCCGCGGCCCTCATTTCATCGCTCTTATTCGGCGCTTTCCATATGAACATGATCCAGTTCGTGTATGCTTCCATAATGGGCATGCTGATATGTGTGATGTATCATTCGGATCACAGGACCCCCGTGCCTATGCTGATCCACTGCGGTGCAAACCTTGCTGTCTGGCTCTCATCCGCCTTTTTATAAAAAAATTTGCCAATCCCAAAAAACTTTCGTATAAATAGATGTAAGGGAAGATTGATATCAGGAGGTACATGATATGTCTGAAAATAAAAAGATAAATGCAGCAAAGCTCTCCGACGAGTCTTTAGACGGTGTGAACGGCGGCATGATGATGGTCAATTCCAAACTCAACCAGACACCAACGGGAGGACTGATAGGTGACGGTGCTCGTAAAATGCCGTACGACACGAATCAGAAAGTAAACCTCAGAACAGCTGAGATGAATAAAGATACGATGGGTGGTCAAGTCTACCTTATGAATGACGGGATAAGGAGTACTTCTCAAAAAACCTATAAAAATGATCCCCGCAACAATATAACCAACGCATAAACCGATCCCCCGGTCAATGACCGGGGGCTTCTTTTTGTCACTCAGCAGGGTCAAAGCCCTTTGATATTCCCGCAAGCCCCTTCATGCACATGATGCGTATCCGCTCCTGTATGGTGAGTGCTTTGAAAGCTTCCGTCTTAGACCATTTCTCAAGCTGTGCGGATGTCTCCTTCAAAAGCCCGGCAAGTCTTTCTTTGTCTTCGGAAGAAAGCTCCTTCGTATAATAGACCATCCTGTTGCCGCTGCCCTCCATGACTCCCATGAAGCGCAGGAAATACTCAGCCCTGTAATACCCGAAAGCTTCATATATCCCGATGAAATCCGCCATAAGCTCATCATGCACCAGGTTTTCCGCGA
>JAEEGO010000203.1 GCA_016280355.1 Lachnospiraceae bacterium
CATTTGAGAAAGCTGTCCTTTATCAACGTCTGTTTTAAGCACGATCTCGGCAGAAATGTCACTGTCCTTCAATGCTGTCAGGAGTCGGTCCAGATGTTCATACTTTTCGCTGCCATAAAGCCTTACCTGCCTTACGCGGTTTTCTGAACATTCCTTTATCTGTGTCAGAGCATCATCTATAGACAGTGCACTCTCTTTGTCTGTCAGCTCCATATCGAGGCGCACAGGATGCTCGTAAGAATCAAAGTAATGATGGTGGATATATGGAGACTGTTCCAGATATGCCTTGACCTCGGAGATCTTTCCGTCTCTGTAGTTCAGCTTAAAATAAGAGATGAGTGTCTGGATAAACGGATCGCCGTCGGGAGGTATGCGGATCCAGCGGCGCAGAGCCTCTCCCTTTGACGGAAGGCAAAGCCCGACTTCCTCCAGACGGGTAATGAACTTATCGACCAGGATCGGATGGCGCCAGCGGGAAAAAACCTCCACGCCGATCTTCGGCAGCACCCCATTTTCGCCAAGGTCGATATTGACAGCGATTTTTTTTGTTTCCTTCCAGGGCTCCAAAGCGGTTTTGAGCATCGCTGCATCACCCTGCCAGCCGATGTCGACGAGGCCATCGGGTATAGTATCCCATGAAGGGAACATGATCACGAGTCGCATGATGGACAGCTCGCCGCGGCTTGTCATGGTACCGATCTGCTTGATGTATGCTCCTTTCGGAAGCTTCTCCAATACGTGATCAAGAGGAGCCCGCAGGTTTTTTGCCCTTGCTTCGCCCAAAAAAGGAGGCAGAAACTGATCCAATGCTGTTGTGTCATCCGGATCAAAGTTTGTATTGGCGAACAGACAGGGAGCAATTCTGCCACCCTTAAGATAAACCTTCAGAAATTCCTCGTAATCTATTTCGTACCAGAGGTTTTTAACGCCGGGGATCGACGCTTCGTCGATGTTCATGATGTAGTCCACATACCGTGCGTCTTCGCCCAAACGGACCTCCAGACCTGCACCGTGAGTGATCTCATCCCCGTATTGCGCAATTACGGACGAGAGTGCAGTAATACAGGCATCATCCATGATCTCCGGGATCGGATGACGGCTCAGGTGTGATATGTAGTCTTTTGTTGTAAGCTCCTGGACCTGCATGTTTTACATTATTCTGCATTTTCTTCCGGAAGGAAGAGACCGGTTTTTTTAATGATCTCAAATATCTCTTTCTGACTTGTTGATGTCATCAGTATGTCTCGTTCTTTTTCCGTCAGTCGCAAGATCGGTCCGGTAAGTGAGACGGAAAGCTCGTCTTCCTTTGTTTCTTCCCACTTTTGACCTATGACGCGAGGTGCTACAAAAGCAAAGATCTCCCGGGTCTCGCCGCAATATTCACGGAAAAGACTGCCGTGTGTATGGTTCGCTTCTGATGCACAACCACCGCGGCATATGAAGATATACGGGCAGGTCCGGCACTGCTCCATCAGATCTGCTGTGCGGGTCCGCCATTTCGCCTTGATGAAATTAAATAAGAAGCGCCCGGCTTCCGCGTCGGTGAAACCCACAGCATCCTCTTCTTTTGCTACAAGGTCCCAACAGGAAAATAGTGTTCCATCAGGGGCGATACAGATCATGCCCTCCTCCGATCCGCAATATGCCGGGGAGAATTTTGGATACTCTTTTTTTTCCATGATGGCTGAAAGTTCTTTCAGGGGGAGCGTATACTGGCTCTGCTTCCCGATGGCTTCCATTTCCGGGATCCCCGCTGCGATGATCGCATCCAGTACCTGCTGCTCCGTCACCTTTGTCGGCGAGCTGCTGTCTTCCGACACCGCCTTGAAGTAATAATTGAAAAGACCTTTTCGCCGGGGGTTCGGCTTCCCGTTTTTTTTCGCTTCCTCAGCCTCTTTTTTTACCCGGGCCGCTTCTTCGCGGCTGGCTTCATGAAGACCGTGGGCTTCGAGGTCATCGATAAGTGCTTTGATACCGCCGATGTTCTGCCCGTTTACATTGACACGAAGATTTACATCGACACCGTGATCAAGGACCAGTGCGACATTTTGCAGTATGCGCTCATAGGTCGGTACTCCGTCACGGTGCAGACGGCGGCAGTCATTCTGCTCACCCACGCCATCCACTGTGATCTGAAGCTGGTCGAAATCGAACTCCTCCAGGATATCGATATACGAATCAAGGTCGTAGCCATTGGTGATACCGGAAAAGCTCAGGCCCATCGCCTTGGCATGCTCGCAGATGTTTCTGACAGTATCTTTGTTTTCTTTTAAAAACGGCTCGCCGCCGTAAAATGAGATGCCGCTGATCTTGTAACCCTTATCCCGCTGCTTTTGGAGTGCGGCGAAAACTGCGTCCACCATCTCCGGCTTCATCTCATGGCCGAGCCACTCCTGGCCGCGTGTCAGCCGGTGGCGTTCGAAGCAATACGGACAGCGGAAATTGCAGTCATATGTGGGGAGGATAACGGGGGTCGTAGAGTAGTGACCTATCAGTTTTTTCCAAATGCGTCCCAGAAGTCTGGCATCAGCAAGCTCACCATCTTCGTCCTTTCGGGTGATATGCCCCCGTACCATAAGCCGTTCACGCAGGGCAAAGGGTATTCCTTCAAACTCCCCGTTTTTAAGCTTTTCGGCGACCTCGGTATCAACTACATCCAATGCACTGTACAGGCCGTTTACCAACAGTGTTTTTCCCTCTATTTCTTTGCCATCCGTACCGATAAGCGGCAGTATGATCTCATAAGTGCTGATCCTCATGATTTTTCTGTCTGTCCCCATAGCAATTTAAAATATGTTGAAAAATGTCATTTTCGTTCTGTTTATCAGATGATCATGTTGTAAAAATTCTAATCTAAATCCTGCGCTAATACAAGCAACGGCAGCTTGGGAAGGTGATACTGAAGCTGATCATTGCCGGCACCCGGGATGCCGGAGTTTGATTTACGACCTGAAAAACAATAAAATTTATACAATGATCTGTAAAGGCAGAGCATCCGGCTGCAGAGAATAAAGAAGAAAAGGGGAAAGAAGCTTGAACGAGCAACAGATAGTAGTAAAACTGTCCAGAGTCGGGATATTCGGCAACGTGCTGCTGGCTGCCTTTAAATTTCTTGCGGGTATTTTGGGTAATTCGAGTGCAATGGTATCGGATGCAGTCCATTCACTCTCGGACGTATTTGCAACGCTGATCGCATATATCGGCGTGAGAATGTCCCGTCGGGAAGAGGATGAGGAACATCCTTACGGTCACGAGAGACTGGAATGTGTCGCATCACTGATCCTGGGCCTGATCCTTGCGGCTACCGGTATGGGGATAGGTGCAAGTGGTATCAGGGTACTTTTCTTTGAAAAGGGGACCATAGAGGTCCCTACCGTTCTCCCTTTGATCGCAGCTGTCATATCGATCATAGTAAAGGAAGGCATGTTCTGGTATACGATGTATTTTGCCAAAAGGCTTGATTCGGCAGCGTTTAAGGCAGATGCATGGCATCACAGAACGGATGCGATGTCGTCAATAGGCTCTTTTGTCGGTATCGGCATGGCAAAGCTCGGGTTTCCTTTCATGGATCCGATCGCGAGCCTGATCATCTGTGTTCTTATTATAAAGGTTGCCGTGGATATTTCCCGGGATGCTATAAATAAGATGCTCGACACCTCCTGTGACACAGCCTTTGAGCAGAAGATCCGCTCCTTTGTAAGCGAACAGCCTGGCGTAGAGAAGATCGACCTGCTTCGTACAAGACAATTTGGGAACAAGATATATATTGATCTGGAGATTGCAGTAAAGCGGGATATCTCTCTGATCGATGCTCACGCGATCGCGGAGAGGGTACATGATGCGGTCGAGAACAGCTTTTCTAATGTAAAACATATAATGATACACGTGAACCCGGGGGAAAAATAACCTCTTACCGGACATGAGGCGCTGAAACGCCGGGTTTAAAATGTATACATTTAAAAGTCTTTACAAGAAACAAAATGCGAGGTAAGATATATCTACATTTTGTGGTATAGATGTTTTGGCTTACTAAATGTTGTTTTAACAAGGCCATACAACGACGGTATGGCTTTTATTACGCGATATAGAGCCACACTATGTAAACCAAAAGCCGCCAATACATCAAAATGCATCGAAATCCGGGGGGAGGACACGCAGTGAACATTATCAAGAGAAACGGCAAAGAGGTGGTCTATGATGCGGAGAAGATCATCGGAGCTGTCAAGAAGGCAAACAATGAGGTAAGGGAGAAGGACCGCCTGCTTGAATCTCAGATAAATGTTGTGGAGGAGAAGGTACGTCTCAGGCTGAATGAGCTGGATCATGAAGCCGGCGTGGAGGAAATCCAGGATTATGTAATAGAAGCCATACAGAGCGAAGGTGCGTTCAAGGTGGCGACCAAGTATACCGTATACAGGTATCAGAGAGAGCTCGTCAGAAAGAGCAATACGACAGATGACAAGATCCTGACTCTCGTTGAATATGATAACGAGGAAGTCAAGGAAGAGAATTCCAATAAAAACCCTATGGTAGTCTCTGTTCAGAGAGACTATATGGCGGGAGAAGTCTCCAGAGACCTCACCGACCGCGTCCTGCTTCCGAAAGACATTACAGAAGCACACAGGGCAGGTATCATTCATTTCCACGACAGCGACTATTTCGTACAGCATATGTATAACTGCTGTCTGGTAAATCTCGATGACATGCTTCAGAATGGCACAGTCATATCCGACACCATGATCGAGAAGCCGAAGAGTTTTTCGACGGCATGTAATATAGCAACCCAGTGTATAGCACAGATAGCATCATCTCAGTATGGCGGACAGTCCATCACACTGTCACATCTCGCTCCTTTCGTAGATGTATCAAGACAGAAGTTCCGCAAGGAAGTAAAAGAGGAGATGCTCGAGAACGGTATCATCGTAGACGAGGACCGGATCAATGCGATAGCCGAGAGACGCACGCATATTGAGATCAAGCACGGCGTACAGACCATGCAGTATCAGGTCACCACTCTGATGACCACCAACGGACAGGCACCTTTCATCACGGTGTTCATGTGTCTGGACGAGGTTCCCGAAGGACAGCTCAGAGATGACCTTGCCATGGTCATAGAAGAGATGCTGAAGCAGCGCATAGAGGGCGTAAAGAATGAAAAGGGTGTATACATCACCCCGGCTTTCCCCAAGCTCATATATGTACTGGATGAAGATAATGTCAGGGAAGGCTCGAAATACTGGGATCTGACCTGTCTCGCTGCAGAGTGTACGGCAAGACGTATGGTGCCGGACTACATCTCGGCAAAGAAGATGAGAGAATACAAGAGCGGGGATGTATATCCCTGCATGGGATGCCGTTCTTTCCTTACGGTAGACCGCTTCACGCCCGAAGGGGGCCAACATAAGTATTACGGCAGGTTCAATCAGGGAGTGGTAACCATCAATCTCGTGGATGTAGCCTGCTCCAGCAACAGAGATTTTGAAAGATTCTGGAGGCTCCTTGATGACAGGCTTGAGCTTTGCCACAGGGCATTGAGGTGCAGGCATGAGAGGCTGCTGGGTACGACCTCCGATGTAGCTCCCATCCTCTGGCAGCATGGCGCTATAGCAAGACTGCAGAAGGGTGAGAAGATAGACAAGCTCCTTTATAACGGATACTCGACAATATCACTCGGATATGCCGGACTCTATGAGATGTGCCAATATATGACAGGCAAGAGTCATACGGATCCTGAGGCAAGACCGTTTGCGCTGGAAGTAATGCAGAGGCTCAACGACAAGTGCGCCGAGTGGAAGAAGGCGGAGAACATCGATTATTCGGTATACGGCACACCTCTCGAGAGCACTACCTACAAGTTTGCAAAGTGCCTGCAGAAGCGTTTCGGCAAGATAAAGGATGTAACGGATCACAACTATATAACCAATTCCTATCACGTAAATGTAAGGGAAAAGATCGATGCATTCAAGAAACTGGCATTCGAGTCTGACTTCCAGAAACTTTCACCGGGTGGAGCCGTATCTTATGTGGAGGTTCCGAACATGACAGGAAATATAGATGCGGTGCTTTCAGTGATGCAGTTCATCTATGATCATATAATGTACGCAGAGCTCAATACCAAGAGTGATTATTGTCAGGTATGCGGCTATGACGGAGAGATACAGATCTCCACTGATCCTCACGGCAAGCTCGTATGGAGATGCCCTTCATGTGGCAACGAGGATCAGAACAAGATGAATGTGGCTCGCAGGACCTGCGGATATATAGGGACCAACTTCTGGAACCAGGGAAGGACACAGGAGATACAGGAAAGGGTGCTCCACATGTCGACAGCAGTGATAGAAGGAGATGCAGCGGGGCAGAGACCGGTATAAGAAAGACAAGAGATGTACTTCGGACAGATATTTGAATGTGATATAGCAAATGGGGAAGGCTGCCGCACTTCCCTTTTTGTTTCGGGATGCACACATCACTGCAGAGAATGCTTCAATCCCGAAACATGGGACTTTTCATTTGGACAGGAGTATACTGATCAGACTGAGGATTTTATTATCGAATCTCTGAAGCCGGATTATATCAAAGGACTCACCATCCTTGGTGGAGAGCCCATGGAGCCTTCCAACCAGACGGTTATAAGAAAGCTCATAGAGAGGGCTGCGGCGGAGGTACCTCATGCGGATGTGTGGATATATTCAGGGTACACCCTGGAAGAGCTGATGGATGAGAAGAACAGGCGCTGTCACACGGAGGATACTCTTCCGATACTTCGAAAGACAGATATCCTGGTGGATGGAGAGTTTCATATAGAAGAGAAGAACCTGATGCTGAGATTTCGTGGATCGGCCAATCAGCGCATAATTGACGTTCCGGGCACGCTCGAAACGTATGAAAACGGCCCGGGAAAAATAGTACTGAGCAAATATATGGAAAAATAAGGGGGAATAAGACTATGAAAGTACTGGTTATCAACTGCGGATCATCATCACTGAAATACAGGATGATAGAAACGGATACAAAAGAGGTGATCTGTAAAGGTCTCTGCGAGAGGATAGGAATCGGAGGCGGACACTTCAAATATGATGTGACGGGCTCTGACAAGGGGTTTGAGAAAGATGTGGAATTCCCGGATCATAATACGGCTGTAGACACTCTGATCAAGGCAGTAACCGACCCCGATACCGGAGTTGTTTCCGATGTGTCGGAGATAGGAGCTGTGGGACACAGACTGGTACATGGCGGTGATAAATTTACAGAGGCTACATACATCACACCGGATGTCATGACGGTGATAGAGGAGTGCAGCAGTCTGGCTCCTTTGCACAATCCCGCAAATATCCAGGGGATCAGGGCCTGCCGTAAGGTCATGCCTGAAACCCCTATGGTAGGAGTCTTTGATACGGCGTTTCATCAGACACTGCCAGAAAAGGCGTATCTGTATGGTATCCCGTACGAATATTATGAGAAATACGGCATCAGGAAGTTTGGCTTTCACGGGATGAGCCATGAATATGTGGCAAGAGAAACCGCAGCCATCATGGGGAAGGATATAAAAGACTTAAAAACAATAGTCTGCCATCTCGGAAACGGAGCTTCCATTACAGCTGTCAAGGGAGGAAAGTCAGTAGATACATCTATGGGATACACACCTTTGGACGGCATCATCATGGGCACCAGATGCGGATCTCTCGATCCCGAGATCGTACATGCGATGGCCGATAAAACGGGTGGCAGCATGGAGGATGTGATGCAGGTGCTTAATTTCAAGTCCGGACTCTTCGGTCTTTCCGGAAACATATCCTCGGATATGAGAGATATAGAAGAGGCTTATGAATCCGGAAATGAAGCGGCGATCAGAGCTTTCGATACATATATCTATTCGATAGTAAAGTATATCGGATCTTATCTGGCTGTACTTGGAGGAGCGGATGCGATCACATTTACCGCCGGCATAGGAGAAAACTCACCTTTCGTGAGGAAGCACATATGCTCTTATCTTGAAGGCCTCGGAGTCAGGCTGGATGCTGAAGCGAATGAAAAAGGCAGGGGTGCAAGATGTATTTCTGCCGACGGATCGGCTATAAAGGTGTATACCATCCCGACGGATGAAGAGATGTCTATCGCTCTTTCTACGGTGGAGGTCGTAAACAGGCACAATGTATGACGGACGACCGCAGCTGACGGCCTCAGACGTAAAAAAAATAGAGGCCGAGATAGAAGAGAGAAAACTCGTGATAAGGCCGCAGCTCATTGGCGAGGTAAAGGAAGCCAGAGCTCAGGGGGATCTGTCGGAGAATTTCGAATACTACGCAGCCAAGAAAGCCAAGAATGAAAACGAGGGACGGATCAGGTATCTGGAGAGGATGCTGAAGACTGCCAATGTGATATCCGATGAATCAAATGACGATGAGGTAGGTATCAACAACACTGTCACTCTTTATTTTGAAGAAGATGACGAGGAACAGGTATTTAAGGTAGTGACGTCCATAAGAGGCAATTCTCTTGAGAACAGGATAAGCAACGAATCGCCCATCGGAAAAGCGATAATCGGACATAAAGTGGGTGACAGAGTGGCTGTGCAAGCCAATGCAGACTACAAGTATTACGTGGTCATACGGGCAATAGACAAATCATCAGGCGACGACGACGATATCAAGAGATTCTGATACCGGTCAGAGAAGCTCCTGCAGGGAAGCTATGATGCTGTCTTTTAAGAGAGAATCAACGCTTTCGGCAGAGACGATAAGGTCCCGTATCCTGCTCTCCTGTCCCTGCTCTTTATAAAGGGAAGCCAGAGTCAGATAATTCTTTTTTGAATCGGTACCGATCGATATACCGTATTCCAGAAGCTGTATGGCTTCTTCTTTGTGACCGGAGTCGATATAGTCCGATGCAAGATATGCGATGGCCTGTACAAGACGGGTATAGTTGTTGTCCGCAGCAGACAGGATATTGATGTTGGGGGCACCGTACTCCAGCTTGAGGTCAGTGTTTGTACGGCCGGTAAGGTTCAGGACTGTTTTATCCGCCATGGAGCGTATTATATCCTGCCTTTCCAGGACTTCCTCTTTGTCGGTAGGCAGATCAAGCGGCAGCGAATCAACCGGGACCTTTATATAAGGGAGATGAGATATATCCTTTCGCGGTGTCAGGTTTGCTTTACGCTCAAGTTCAAGAAATTCAGCGTCCGGATCACTCTTCGGATTTCGGTTCACGATCATCTTGAAAATGATGCAGAAGGCTATTATTATGATAGGTACTGTAAAGCGCATATGTTTTCCTTACATCAGAATACAGAGGTAGAAAATGTTTTTTAAAATGTTTCAGGGTAAACGCAATAAACGCATAGCCGGATTCATTATCATAGCTGTAGCAGCAGCCATGGTACTGGTTCCGCTTATAGCAAGCCTTGCCGGTAATTAAGGCATACCTGCAGATATAGTATAACAGGAAGAAAGTATGAAAAAAACCATATCGTTGATAATGCTCATATTGATGGTATCATCTGTCACCGTACCCGCATACTCAATGGAGATAATAGGCAACGCGGGGGCAGGATCCGAAACCCTGCATTCCTATGCGGAGAGTGCTCCGCAGAAGACGGGAGGGTGCACCGTACCCCAGTCTGCAGTCGATCATTCCGGGGAGACTATAAAGGAAGGTGTATTTGCCGGCCCTGTAGATCTGTCGGGCATGACACAGACAGATGCGGTAAATGCAGTGAACAACTATGTAACAGGACTTGCAGGGACGGACATCTCACTGGTATGCGTGTCCGGCAATACTGTACCTATCAAGGCATCAGATCTCGGATTCTACTGGAAGAATACGGAGATCGCAGACTATGCCGTTTCGCTCGGAAGAAGCGGTAACATCATTAAGCGTTTCAAGGATGTTTCAGATCTTAAAAGGACGAATAAGGTTTTTGAGCTGGAGCTTGCAGCTGACCGGGATAAGATAAGAAATATCCTGGAAACAAAATGTGCAGCATATGACGTAGTGGCGAAAGATGCAACGATGTCAAGAAGCGACGGTTCATTTAATATAGTGCCCGGCCATGACGGACAGGCAGTAAACGTTGATGAAGCCATAGAAAAGATAGAGCAGTTCCTGTCAACAGGGCTCACAGACGGAAATACGACGATAGAGCTTCCCATAGAAGTCACTAAGCCGAAGGGCGATGCTGAAACGCTTGGAAAGCTTACAGATGTGCTCGGAACCTTTACGACAAAGTACTACAGCTCGGGCAAAGACAGA
>JAEEGO010000204.1 GCA_016280355.1 Lachnospiraceae bacterium
CGTTTTCTTACAGGGAGAAGAATGTAATGGAACTGCGACATATCAGATATTTCATGGCTGTAGCGGAAGAAATGAACTTCACCAGAGCCGCCGAAAAGCTGAGCATTGCCCAGCCTCCCCTTTCAAGGCAGATAAAGGATCTTGAGGAGGAGCTTGGAGCGCTGCTTTTCGAACGAAGCCCTCATTCACTGAGGCTTACGGAAGAGGGGCTGCTCTTCAAACAATATGCCGCACAGATACTTGAGCTTGAAAGCAAATCCAAAGATGACATATCCGAGATGAGCAGCGGTCTGCATGGCAGAGTGTACTTCGCCACCGTCGAAGGATATGGTCCGCACCTGCTTGCCAGCTGGATATCAGGTTTTCACAACATAAACCCTCATGTCCAATATGATCTTTGGACAGGGACAACAGACGAGATAGTAAACAGGATACACAAAGGATTATGTGATATGGCCATAGTAATGGAGCCTTTCTCGGATCCCGAGATCAGCTCCGTTACAGTTCACCGCGAGCCCTGGGCTGCCATCATTCCCCGGACAGATCCTCTCTCAAAGAAAAAGGGCAAATCGATAACACCGGCAGACCTCGTTGATCGAAAACTCATCATCCCATCGAGGGCATCCCGTAGCACAGAGTTCAGACAATGGATGCCCGATCCCGGAAAGCCCCTCAACGTGATATGCAGAGTCGCGCACCTGATAAATGTCCGGGAGCTTGCGCGGGCAGGTGTCGGCATAGCTATCTTCCCTCTGGCCGAGGGGATAATGACAGAGGATGACAAAGTAGTGGTAAAGAAGATCTCCCACCCGGCTGCAGTGGCTTCATATCTTCTTGTCTGGAGCAAAGACCGGCCCATGTCCAGAGCCGCAAAGGAATTCCTTACTTTCATACACGACAATGATCATAAGTAAACGTACCGGATTGTATACAGGTCCGTACTGTGATACAATTCTCGTTACCGAAAAAAAGCGGAGAGACATTATGATAGTAACAGATGAGATTGGTTTCCTGCCGAAGGCGGGAAAATATGCTGTAAGCGATAAGACAGGTTCTTATTATATAGTAAATGATAACAACCGGCAGAAGACAGATACTGCTGTGCGGATCACTGATCGGGGATACGACGAGACAGCCGGACACCAGGTTTATCTTCTGGATTTCTCCTCTCTTGAGGAGCCCGGGATCTACCATATCGAGTCCGACGAGGGTGAGACTTCAGCCTCATTCAAGATCGAGCCCGGCGTATATAAGTCATTGAAGAATTCTCTGTTGAAGTTTCTCTATTTCCAAAGATGCGGTATGGCATTGGAGGAGAAATATACCGGTCCTTATTCAAGACCTGCCTGTCATATGGGAAAGGTCACACCTCTTGACGGTGGTGAAAAGATCAGTATGCCGGGAGGCTGGCACGATGCAGGCGACTACGGCAGATATGTCAGTGCCGGCGCGCTGGCAGTAGCTCATATGCTCTATGCCTATGAGATCTTCCCCGAGGCTTTCAGCGAGACCGTGAACATACCCGAGTCAGGCAACGGGATACCGGACCTTTTGAACGAATGCAGATACGAGCTGGATTTCCTCTGCCTCATGCAGGACGAGGACGGCGGTCTGCACCACAAGATCACAAGCCGGACGTTCTGCGGCTTTGTAATGCCTGATGAAGATCCTGAAGATATGCTGTTATTCCCGGTCACATCCATGTCTACCGCTGATTTTGCTGCAGTGATGTGTATCGCTTCCAGAGTATATGAAAAATTCGATCCCGCTTTTGCGAGAGATTGTATGCATCGCGCTTATCTGGCCGGTCAGTGGCTGCTTTCTCATCCGGACAATACGGATTTCCACAATCCTGAGGGCTGCAACACCGGAGAATACACAGATCCGTTTGACAGAGACGAGCGTATGTGGGCTTATGCCGAGCTCATGCGTACCGACCGCGAGATAAAAAACGAAGCTGACAGATCCATACAGGCATCAGCGAAGCAGGGCAAGTCCAGGCAGGACATATACAAAGAAGCATTTATTAAGGCTGCAGATGAGTACGACAGTTCACATCCGCACTATGACGGCCGGAGCGTGGATGACGGCTTCGGATGGATAGATGTTTCATCTATGGCTGCGATCGCCCTTTTATTTGATCCTGAGAAGAGCGCCGACGATAAGCTGATCTCACGCATGGAAGCCCTTATAATGGAAAGAGCTGATGCGTTTATTGATATGCAGGATAAGGGGTATCCTGTCTCAATGAAATCTGAAGACTATATCTGGGGCAGCAATATGGTGGCCTCAAACCGTGCCGATGTACTGATCGCCGCTGCTATTATGAAGGGTGAAAAAAAATACGAGCAGGCCGCTCTTAACCAGATACACTATATCCTTGGCATGAACGCAATGAACATATCGTATGTAACCGGCTTCGGAGACCACGCCTTTAAGAACCCGCACAACAGAGTGACTGTGGCGGATGGCATAGACAAGCCCATCCCCGGTGAAGTATCAGGTGGCCCCTGCACACTGCTTGCAGATGAGAAGATACAGGAGATATTGGATAAGAACACCCCTCCCCAGAAGTGTTATCTGGATGATCATCTCAGCTACAGCACCAACGAGATCACGATATACTGGAACTCTTCGCTCCTCTTTGCCGCAGCGTATTTCGACAGATGATCCCTGTCTTTTCAATACAAAACCACGCCCCCGCCGGATATCCCGGCAGGGGCTTTTTATGATAAGCAGCTACAGCTGTGTTTTTCAGCCTTCTATGGCTATATATTTCTGTTCTTCTACTTTCGGCTCTTCGACCTTCTTCGGTACTGTCAGGGTAAGTATGCCGTTCTCATACTTTGCCTTGATGTCCTCTTCCTTCACAGCCTCACCTACATAGAAGGTTCTGCTGACAGATCCCTGATACCTCTCTCTGCGGATGTAGTGATGATTTTTGTCCTTCTCATCGTTGCTATTCGATGTCGAAGCACTGATCGTCATGTATCCGTCCTTCAGTGACGCCTTTATATCTTTCTTATCGATCCCGGGCAGGCTCATCTGAAGCTCGTAGGCATCCTTATCTTCTCTCACATCTGTCCTCATGAGCTCCCCTGCGTTACCCTGGAAGCTGTCAAGGTGTCCGAAAGGCCTTGTGAAGAAATCATCATCAAACAGGTCATTGAAAAGGTTCGTTCTTAAAATACTGGGTGTGTACAACATAATCGTTACCTCCTTTGAATATGTGCTTGCCTCCGAAGCATATGCAACGTGGCATCTCGTCGTTGGTTTCTGTCCTCGGGGAGCTTCCTTTGGCCGCCGGGCCCTCCGTTTCCCTTGGACTGATTATGTTATACCACTTTTATTAGCACTCGTCAACAGTGAGTGCTAATAAAAAATGTGAAAAAAGTGTGAACCCGGTAAAATCAAGGGTTCACAGCCTTATTTTCAGGAATTCAGCACTTTCTTTGCATAGGAACAGGTCGGTATAACGGACATCTTGCGCTTTTCCGCCTCCTCGGTCACTTTGTATACAAGACGTCTGGCTATTCCCTTCCCATTGTACTCAGGCATTACTTCCGTGTGATAAATGACCCATCCTTCGGCTGTCACCTGATAGTCACACTCACCTACCCTGCGGTCACCATCATATGCAATACTGCAGGAATCTGCTTCATTAAACGAAACAGAGACTTCATGGTTGTACGTACAGGTAAGGGCTCCGGAGGGGCATCTCGCTATAGCCTGCCATATCTCCTTTGTTTCGGCTATACCTACGTCTATCCACGGTCTGCGCGTCGGATCAAAGGTCGCCGGGCTCCCCTGCACACATTTCTTTGCATGTCTGCACTTCTCAGAGTCCCAGAATACTGATATATCTTTGTTTTCATACAGTCTGTGCATTTTGATACTCCCTCGTCAGTCGTCCGGTGACCAGCTGGCCTGCACATCTTCTATGACCACATTTTCTTCTACCTTCACCACGATCTGGTATTCGTCTTCGTATACGATCTCTCCCGGAAAATTGGTATATACGACATAATACGGATGCTCATATCTTTCAAGGAGCCAGAGCAGAGGATTGATCATTTTCATCATCATTTCGGAATTTTCCGTCTTGAAATAGCAGATGACCTTTTCCTGCCTTTTGCATTGAGGCGGCCACGGCAGCTCCTCCGCGAACCACTCGTCGATCTCTTTGAAAAGACCCACATCCTCTTCTTCCATGATGCCGTTCGTCACCATCTGGTTAAGCATGCTGAAGATACCTTTACCTGTTCTTGTATTGGCGGCAAGTTCTTTTCCCTGTATCCTGCAGTACTTGAATTTCATACAATCTCTCCGATGAAAACGATGACAGAATCCATTCATATTTTAGCATATTCCGGGATATTTCCGTAGTGCAAATAATGGACGTACGGATATATAATATGGGAGATGATCAATGTCGGAATAAATTACCGTTTTCGGAAGGAGAGCATTAGCTGATGCCACAGATGTCTTTATTTGATACCGGATCACCCGAGCCGCTCGCGGCAAGACTCAGGCCACAGAGCCTGGATGAATATGTGGGACAGGAACATCTTGTGGGCGAGGGAAAGGTGCTCCGACGTCTGATAGAGAACGACCAGATCACATCCATGATATTCTGGGGGCCTCCCGGTGTCGGCAAGACTACCCTTGCACAGATCATAGCCGCACACACAAAGGCCAGGTTCATTCCCTTCTCTGCTGTCATGAGCGGGATAAAAGAGATAAAAGAAGTAATGCAGGAAGCGGACCAGATGAAGAGCTATGGCCAGAAGACCATATTATTTGTAGATGAGATACATCGCTTTAATAAAGCCCAGCAGGATGCCTTCCTTCCTTTCGTTGAGAAAGGGACCATTATCCTGATAGGAGCAACTACCGAAAATCCGTCCTTTGAGGTGAACAGCGCTCTGCTTTCAAGATGTAAGGTGTTCGTACTCAAGGGTCTCACCGGTGATGATATCACCCGGCTGTTACGACAGGCTCTCGACAGTCCGAGAGGCCTCGGTGACAGAAAGATAAGCATAGACGATACGCTTATCAGCATGATCGCAAAGTTTGCAAACGGTGATGCAAGGATGGCGATATCCACCCTTGAGATGGCCGTTCTCAACGGCGATATGGCATCGGACGGAAGTATCACGGTCACAAAACAGACCGTCGAGCAGATCACCGGAAAGAAGGCTCTGCTCTATGATAAAAACGGTGAGGAACACTACAACCTGATATCAGCCCTGCACAAGTCCATGCGCAATTCCGATCCGGATGCTGCAGTATATTGGCTTGCGAGGATGCTGGAGGCCGGCGAGGATCCTCTCTATATTGCAAGACGGGTGGCGCGATTTGCTTCCGAAGATGTGGGGCTCGCTGACCCTCATGCACTCCCGTTGGCAATATCCGCCTATCAGGCCTGCCACTTCATAGGTGTACCGGAATGCAACGTGCATCTGACGGAAGCTGTAATATACATGGCTCTGGCTCCGAAATCCAACGCCATGGAGGTTGCATACAACGAGGCTCGTGATGATGCGTTGAACGATCTGGCGGATCCCGTTCCGATGAATATTCGAAATGCTCCCACGCAGTTAATGGATGAACTGGGATATGGCAAGGGATATAAGTATGCACATGATTACGAAGATAAGCTTACTTCCATGCAGTGTATGCCGGATGCCCTTTTGGGAACGGAGTATTACCATCCGGGAGATCAGGGAGAAGAAGTGAAGTTCGCTGAACGTCTCGATTACATCAAGAAATGGAAAGAGCAGCACCGGTAGGTGTTGCTCTTGTCACATGTATAATATATAGGGAGGGTAATGAAAAAGGGTTATATTCTCATATCTTTATATACTGCCTGTTTTTTCCGTATGTGATGTAGTTTTTATCACTTGCGGCAGAGGAGGCAGTATAATAGGCGACTGTCTCTCCGAACAGGGACTTCATCTGCTCTTTCTTCTCTCTCTTCTTCTTCTCGTTTTCCTTCTTTTTCTCTTCTTCGTTTTTGATGTATTCGGAGAATACTACGGGGGTTATCATCTCGGATATCATATTACTGCCTCCTTTCTTTAAGTTTCGTGTGGTTCTTGTTCTATACTGTATATCGGCAGTTTTGTAATATTTATGTATACTTTGGTGTTAGAATATAGTTATGGATTTATATATTGTTGATCATAAAAAACTGGGACTTGAGGGAAAATGGCGGGATATTATGCCGTTCCTTACTGAACATGAGCGGCAAAAAGCAGAAAGATACCGCTTTGAAGCAGACAAGATAAGATCCGCTGTTGGAGCCTTTCTTATCAGGACAATGGCATCCAGATCCTTTCCGGAAACCGAGATAGTCATTGAGCGTACAGCTTCCGGCAAGCCCTATCTTGCAGGCCGGAGCGGATACGAGTTCAGCCTTTCTCATTCCGGAGACCTGATAGTTCTTGCAACTGATGTGTGTCCCGTAGGAGTGGATGTTGAAAGGATACGTCGCGAAAAGGACTGGCGGATATTTCACCGGTACCTGAGCGAAGCGGAGATGACAATGATAGAAAACGCCGAAGATCAGGCTTCGGAGTTCTTCAGAGTATGGACCATAAGAGAAGCCTTTTCCAAGGAAGAGGGCGAGGGGCTTGCAATATTCGACAAGGATTTTACAGTGGATTATGAACGTAAAATCATACGATATAAGGGCCTGGAGCTGAGCTTTTCTACGACAGATTATCCGGAATACAAGATCAGCATATGCTCACCACATAAAACCGATGATGTGTCGATCCATTGCCTGTCAGAAAAAGACTGGGAAGATCTGTTTCCTGTTTCATTGAACTAAAATATTAAAAAGGGTAAAATCTATAAAATGCCCAAGAATAAAATTCCTTTAAAACAAATCGGACAGTGGTGTGTTGCCCTTGTGGTGGCATTGGTCATCATGGATCTTTTGACCTTTGCCTTTTATCGCCCCTGTCAGGAGCTTATCAGAGAACACGGTGCCACAACCGGTTTTCTTCTGCCGCGCAGTCACGGCGTCTACGGCATGGAAGGTTACTGCATAGCCGGCATAGATGCCAGCGGCTATGTAGACAGAGATCTTCCCCGTGCCGATTCATATTTTGTGGCAGCAGGAGCATCACATACCGAGGGCCTCTTCCTTCCGGCAAAGCTTCGCTACAGCGATCGTCTTAGCAGTATGCTTGGCGGCGATGATGAGCTTCACATATACAACATCGGAAGGAGCGGCAACTTCTTTTCCGTCGTTTTGCAGCATCTGGATGGGATCCTGGCTGAGTTTCCGGATGCAGAGGGTATCATCATAGAAACAGATGCTCTTACATACGACACCAAAGCCCTGTACGACTCTCAGTCACAGGTCGGCTATGACCCCGATGAAACGGCAGAGGCCCTTCTTTCCAACCTCTCCGGCAGACAGAGGTTATCAATGAAGGTTAAGCAATGCCTTCCGATCCTCCCGGAGCTTCACAAGCAGTACCTTACATACAAAAACATGACGGCAAAAAGCGACTCTTCCGATATCCTTGATCCCGATTTCTGGGCACAGGAATATGCAGGAGGATACAGTGAGGCACTTTCGTCACTTATGGCTTTCATCCGGGACAGGACTGATAAACAGGTCATTATCCTCTATCATCCGGCAGTCCGGATCGAACCGGACGGAAGCCTGAAGCTCTTATCGAACGGAGCCGAACCGTATTACAGGGAGATCTGCGCAGAATATGATATAGACTTTGTGGATATGTCAGAAGCCTATCTGAAAGCATACAAAGAGGATCACATTGTCCCATATGGATTTGCCAATACCACTATGGGAGCCGGGCACACCAACCGCGAGGCCCATAGGATGATGGCCGAGGAACTGTATAAAGTGATCAAACAAAAGAACGTTGATAATACACCGTAAACAGCAATGTCATTTTTATCTTTATCATTTATCATTTTAATAACGGTACTCCTGATCCTTTTGCAGTTTGTGCATCACAAGACTGCCGAGCGCATTTTGCTCCTTGCAGCCAGCTATCTTTTTTATGCCTGCTTTGACCTGCGCATGTTGGCTGTACTCATAGGGCTTTCTATGTTCACATGGATCAGTGCGCGATTAACGGATC
>JAEEGO010000205.1 GCA_016280355.1 Lachnospiraceae bacterium
AAGGACGGAGATACGGTACAGGCCAGCGATCAGGGTATGGAGAAGCTTGAAGAGGATGCTTTCGGTAAGATGGTGATCCAGAATAAGGATGAGGCATCCGGAGGATATGATCTCGGCGATTCAGGTGAGAGGACAAAGGAAGCCATAGCTGAGAGCGTAGACAAGATCCTCGATAATGATACAAAGACCGAGGAGGCCATCGCTGAGAGCATTGAGAAGATGGCAGCGAAGCCTACGAGGACCGAGGAAGCAACTGCGATCGGCATAGAGCAGGCTGACAAGGAAGAGGCTGAGGATAAATATCAGGCTGAAGTGACTGCACAGAAACTCTCTTCATTTGAAGGTGTGTCCGATATGAGGCTTGAGCAGATGTATCTGCAGGGCGAGATATCCAAGACTGACTATGACAAGGAGATGGAGTCCAGAGAGGAAACCAGAAAAGCCGAGAATGCAGATGACGGTAAGTTTAGCAGACAGATGACAGGAGCTGCAGCCCTTAAGGAGAGCGGAGAGAGGGATCTGAATCAGATAGAGACAGTCTTTTCGGGTGAAGCAAACGATAACATAGCTCCGGCTGACAGGATGCAGATCATAGAGTCGCTCGACAGTGCCACTACGGGAACAGTGAATGATTCGAACTACAGCGGAGAGGAAACAGCGAAGAAGATAGTCATCACCGGTTGATACATATCGATCAGAATAAAGAGTGTCTAAAGCCTGTCAGACATCATCTGACAGGCTTTTTTGAAGAAAGGAAAGGGAGTAAACACATGAATGAGACAGTGAAAAGACGCACAGAGATATCCGATGCAATAAGATATGCGGGATATGACGATGAGGAGCTTGAGATATTTGAAAGCCAGTATCCCACGGAAGGCATATCTTACAATTCATATGTGATACTCGATGAGAAGATCGCGATCATGGATACAGTGGATGAGAGAGGTACGGATGCGTACTTTGCACAGATAAAGGAGATCCTCGGCGACAGAAAGCCCGATTACCTCGTGATCCAGCATATGGAGCCGGATCATGCGGCAAATATCGGAAGGCTCGCCGATATGTATCCCGATATGAAGATCGTAGGCAGTAACGGTACCGGACAGATGCTCCCGAGATATTTTGAAAACGTTCTCGAGAGCAGGTTCCGGATTGTAAAGGAAGGCGAGACACTGGAGCTTGGCAAGCATACGCTTCAGTTCTTCATGGCACCCATGGTCCACTGGCCTGAGGTCATGGTCAGCTATGAGCAGAGTGAGAGGGTACTGTTTTCGGCTGATGCCTTCGGTACTTTCGGTGCACTTGCCCATGATGAAGAGTGGATAGCGGATGCCAGCCATTATTACTTCAATATCGTAGGTAAATACGGAGCACAGGTGCAGGCACTTCTCAAGAAGGCAGCAGTACTTGCGATAGATACCATCGCACCGCTCCACGGCCCCGTGCATAAGGATGACATCCCCATGATCATAGAGAAATATGATCTTTGGAGCAGATATGAGCCTGACAGAAAAGGCATATTCATGCCCTATGCTTCAATACACGGTCATCTGAAGGCTGCCGTACTGCAGTTTGCAAAGGAACTTGAGCAGGCAGGAGAGAAGGTAGTGACCATGGATCTGACCGAAGAGGATGTGTCTGAAGCCGTAGAACAGGCTTTCCTCTATGACAGGATGATACTCGCAGCCTGCACGTATGATGCTGAGATATTCCCTCCGATGAACGATCTGCTGCATCATCTGAAGATAAAGAATTTCCAGAACAGGAAGATAGGTATCATAGAGAACGGATCCTGGGCTTCCTCAGCCGGAAAGAAGATGAAAGAATATCTTGAGGGAATGAAGGATATCACGATAGCAGAGCCTATGGTATCCATAAAGGCTACCCGCAAAGCATCGGATGACGAAGCATTTGCGGCACTTGCCAAGGCAATGGCCTGACAGTTATTTTTTCAGTTCGTCGAGTTTGGACTGGATCGCCGATTTGACCATGGCGGCAATGTCCCTGGTATTCATGCCCTTGTATTCCTCGTAGGGGATGGGCTTCAGGAAATGGACCTGTGTGACCACCGGATGGAGACCCGGGGTACCGAAAGGCTTGTAGGAATCAACCAGAGCCACGGGTACTATCGGGCACTGTGCTTTGAGAGCGCACTTGAACGCGCCTGCATGGAACTCCTGAAGGTGGTTTTCGTTAAAGGTATAACCGCCTTCGGCAAAGAGTATGAACCTGCGTCCTGATCTCACTTCTTCTGCGATATGCATTATGGTCGCTACCTGTGCACGCATGTCGGTGCGATCAAGCCTGGCTCCTTTGAGCAGTCTGGTCACCTCGTTTGCAAGCGGCAGATGCGAGCGCTTTTCGTCTATAACTATCGTACATGGTTTGTCATGTGAGTGGATGATGCCGAGGACGTCGAACTTACCCTGATGATTGGGATACATCAGATAGCCTCCTTCCTCGGGAAGGAGCTCCGTTCCGAATGCTTTGGTCTGTACGAAAGAGTTGCGCATCGCCTGGGATATCATGTGGCGTCCGATGATATACCTGTCCTCTTCGGTGTACTTCTCTGGATGCTGCTCCACATAGACCAGTCTGAAGAAATAATACACTATGAAGGGCAAAGACATGCCCACTACCCAAACCAAACGCAACATATGATCCCTCTTAAAAATCCTTTGGGTATTATAAACCTATATTATTGTAAGTTTCAACGATTATTGATACAATAAACGTCGTTAATGGTATTTTGTACCGGGATATTATTTTGGATAGGAGTAGAGATGAGTGATTTTATCCTGAGCTGCTGCTCTACGGCAGACCTTAGCAAAGAACATTTTCAGAAAAGAGATATCAAGTATGTGTGTTTTCACTTTGAGATAGACGGTGTGAATTATCCGGATGATCTCGGTGAGAGCATGGATTTTCATGAGTTTTATAATAAGATGGCTGACGGAGCCATGACCAAAACATCGCAGGTCAATGTAGATGAGTATGTCACCTACTTTGAGGAGTTTCTTAAAGAAGGGAAGGACATCCTTCACCTGTGCCTTTCATCGGGCATATCCGGAACTTACAATTCGGCTATGATCGCAAAGGATGATCTTCAGGAGAAATACCCCGACAGGAAGATATACGTCATTGATTCCCTTGCGGCATCTGCAGGATTCGGACTTTTCATGGACATGCTCGCGGACATGAGGGATGAAGGAAAGAGCATAGATGAACTCAAAGAATTTGCCGAAGAGAACAGGCTTTATATCCATCACTGGTTCTTCACGACAAACCTTACTTACCTTGTAAGAGGCGGAAGGGTAAACAAGACAGCGGGATTTGTAGGCAACCTCCTCAATATATGTCCGCTGCTCAACGTGAATGACGAAGGAAAACTTATAGCCAGAGATAAGATCCGCACAACGAAGAAAGTTATAAGAGGTGCGGTTGAAATGATGAAGGAGCATGCCTTAAACGGTGCGGATTATGACGGGAAGTGCTATATTTCCCATTCGGACTGCATCGACTATGTGAATGAAGAGGTGGCTCTGATAGAAGAGGCATTTCCGAAGCTCAAGGGCAAGGTAAATGTCAGCTTTATAGGTACCACGATAGGAAGCCATACCGGCCCGGGAACGGTAGCACTGTTCTTTGTCGGAAAGGATAAAAGGACGCCCTGATCAGGCCTGTGCCACCAGGGCACACCATTCGCCAAGGTCGTTCTGTTCAATAATACTGAAACCGTTATCTTCAAGCGCCCGCCTGACTTCGGGCGCTTTTTCTATGAGTATGCCCGAATAGATAATGATGCCACCCGGACGTACGAGTTCCCGAATGACTGATGTCAGCGGTACGAGTACCACGGGAAGTATATTGGCGACGACTATGTCGTGTGACTGACCGAGCTCCTGCCTTAGTGCGGCATCGGTTACCACGTCTCCGATGATCAGGCGGAAGCCTGCTTCCTTAAGGCCGTTCTTTTCCATGTTATCTTCGACTGCGGGTATAGTGTTCGTATCAAGATCTGTGCCGCTGATATGTGATGCACCGAATTTGCTGGCTGCTATGGAGAGAATGCCTGAGCCAGTGCCGAGATCGAGTATATCTGCCCCGGCAGATACGTATCTGTCCAATGCTTTTATACATAGTTTCGTGGTCTCATGCGCTCCGGTACCGAAGGCCGTGCCCGGATCCATGCGGATCAGTATCGTGTCATCACCGGTATCTGTGGATGATGCATCCTCCTCCCATGAAGGAGTGATCCTCATCGTTCTGCCGTCTTTGAGCTCAATGTCAAAGGCATGGAAATATTCCTTCCAGGAATTGAGATAGTCTTCATCGGCTATATCGCTGCTTGTCACCTTGAGACTGCCGCAGGGGATCCCGGGAAATGATCTCAGATCCTCAAGGGCTGTTTTCACTTCAGTCAGTATGGTCTCCGTGTCGTCTTC
>JAEEGO010000206.1 GCA_016280355.1 Lachnospiraceae bacterium
ATTCTTGTGCAGCTTTATCACCTTTGCGTTCTTTATTATCGTGCCGCCGAGCTTTTCCACCTCACCGGCTGTTACTTCCCACAGCTGTCCCGGGCCAAGCTTCGGGTATTTGAATTCCTCGATCAAGGATGTATTGACCTTTCGGTTCTTTACATTAAATGCCTTTCCGAAATAATCCCTTATGATCCCGAATATGGAAAGTCCCTTCGTCCTCTGTCTTCCCCAGGATGCATCGATCTCGGAGGGATGCCTTCCCCAGAGGTTTTCCGTATAGTATTCAAAGAACATGCTGTAGAGCTTTCTGCCGAATGAATTGACATACAAGTTCTCGAGATTGTCCTCGGGCAGCTTATGTATGACAGATGCAAGATAAGAAAAGCCCACCTTCATGGTAGTGATGAAACCGAAGTTCTTAAATGTCTCAGGCTTCAGAGATATCGGATAATCATAGAATTTGTCGTTAAAAAAGATCCTTGATACACGGCGTCTTGCAAGCATCACGCGATCCTCCGCCTCAGGATCGGGACCGCCCTCTGAAAGCGGCATCTTCCGTCCCAGTATGGAGTCATCGCCGGTAGGATATCCCTGCATCGGAAGCATATTATCCCACCACGCATTGACTTCGGGGACCTTGGAAAAGAATCTGTGTCCGCCCATATCCATGCGGTTGCCCTTGTACTCTACCGTCTTCGATATGCCGCCGAGCTGCTCAGTCTCCTCGAATACGGTCACCTCATATTCATCACTCTGCCTCAGCAGTTCATATGCAGCCGTGAGTCCCGCAGGTCCCGCACCGATGATCAAAGCCTTTTTTTTCATAAGACCCCCTGTCTTATTTTCTGAATAGAGATTGACGCGCCCCGTGCTGTATTCCTTTATTCTGGAGCGCATCATCGACTGCATCCATACGCAGTCCCGCATCTATGAAATCACAGTATTTGCAGAAAGGATAGCCCGCCCTTGAGTACTTTATGCATTCCCTGATATGACGGTACATATCCGAGTTCCATGCTTCTTTGACAGGTGTTTCTTTAAGGTCCGCAAGCGTAGTCTTCTCATAATTGTCACAGCAGCATATACCCATCCTGCCGTCCGGGAATATGAACATATCCGTGTACGGCATCAGACAGGTTTCCTTCAGTATCTTCGTGCTGTTCTTCTTATTCGGAGCAGAACCCGCCCTGTTCGTGAGTACCGCTTTGGCGTATCTCATCTGGAAGAGCAGATCCACCGATGCAAACTCATCCTCGTGCGCCTTTGCGTAGTCATATATCTCCTGGATGTTCTTGTGGAGCTTCATGTTCTCGCAGTAATTGTTTATGATCAGCTGATCCACATAAGGGATCACCGACTTTACCTTTTCCACGTTGAGAAGGAGTCCGTTTGTGGACATGAAGATATAGCAATCCGGCAGCTTCTCGCGGCAGTATTTGTGAAACTCTACTATCCTCTTGTCGAGCCAGGGTTCATTGTTGCCGTAGAGCGTCAGATGTCCCTTGTAGCCCCAGTCGCTCAGCTGGTCGATGATGCTGTGAAAGAGATCCTCGTCCATCTTCTGCAAAGGACGCTTCTCGGCATATCTGTTAGCCGTACAGAAAGCACAATCGGAGTTGCACCTGTTGATGGTCTCGAGATTGACAACCAATGGCATGGGAGGCTCAGCACGCCCCTCATCCATGAAATGATCTATATAGCGGCGCTGCAGCTTTCTTCGTGTAATAAACTGAAGCTTAAGATAGCTGTTTGCCGAAAGTGAAGGAAATATCTTCTGCAGGTTCCATCCTATGATCCCGCCGAAGTTGTGATATCTTACGGACATCTTCTCACACCCTGTTGAGTATCTTCATGATCAGCATCGATACTCCGTTATATACGAACACCACTCCTATGATGCATACCAGCAGATCCGCCGTGCCGTTGAGGTTCAGCAGGATCACCACACCGCATATCACGGTGATTATCGCAAGTATCAGCGATACGAGCCACTTGGACGCTCCGGCCTTTTTCGCGCTGAAGGCATTTACTATGTTCAAAAGCCCCGTGATCAGGATGATGATGCCCATTATCAGAGGCAGGATCGACTTGATGATCCCCGGCTGTACCAGACATATCACACCACCTACTATCGATACCACGGCACCGCCCATCGTATACACCTGATAGGCACCCTGTCCCCTTATGGCAAGCACCACTCCTGTCACTCCTGCTACCACAAGGATCGCACCTATGACCTTTATCGTTATATCTATTGCCGTCCCCGGAAACATGATCAGGACCACCCCAACGGCTATCGTCAGTATAGCCCACAGTATATTCTTCATCTTGATATCTCCCGTCTTCCTAGATTAGAAATAACTCACTTAAGAATACCGCAACACAGGCACTTATTGCAACCGTAAAGAGGTCTCCTCCGAACAGCGCGACAGCTATGCCTATGACAAGCGCTATGACTCCCGACCATACGGAAGATGTGGCAGTGATAATGGCAGGAAAAGTCATGACCGCCAGTGTCACGTAAGGCACATAATAAAGAAATGACCTTATCCTTTTATCGGTGATCTCTTTTCTGAAGATCACAAAAGGTATCACACGTATACCGTAGATCGTAAGTGTCATGATAAGAAGCGATAAATATGTATTCCTGCCCTGCATATCAGTCCTCCCCCTGTCCGGCTTCCACAGGCCTTATAAAGGCCGCCGCACCGGCTATGAGCACGGTGAGTATGATGATCCTGAAGCCTTCGGATATACCCGAGAGTACAGGTGTATAAGCAAAGATACAGCTTGCCGCCATCGATATGATGACAAGCCCTGCCATGAATGCACTTTTCTTTACCGGAGGTATGATGATGGCAAGGAACATGCCGTAGAGTGCCACGTTCATGGCGGATGAAAGCCTTGCAGGGAGTATGTCTCCTGCCACAACGCCAAGTACAGTACCGAGGCACCATCCCGATACCGAGATCAGTGCGGCACCGTAGGTATACACAGGCTCCAGATACCCCTCCACCGCCGATGAGATACCGAACAGCTCATCCGTCACACAGTATGCGAGCAGGCATCTCTTCCACATCGGCTCCTTCGGTGACAGCTTCTGTGAAAGCGAGCAGCTCATAAGAAAATATCTGAGATTGATAATGATCGTCGTAGCTATCATCTCGGTCACGCCGGCTGCCGAGCCTATCAGGATAATGGCCGCATATTCTCCCGCGGAAGCCACCATCCCTAGTGACATGAAAAAGCTCTGCACCGCAGAGATGTCTACGTTCCCTGCCGCGATACCGAGCGTAAAAGCCACTGCCAGATATCCCATGGCTATGGGCACACCGTCCTTCAGGCCCTTTCGAAACCAGGCCCGCTTGCTTTTCTTATCACCTTCCAAATCTCTCTCCCTAAAAAAC
>JAEEGO010000207.1 GCA_016280355.1 Lachnospiraceae bacterium
GCTGTGATGCATACATTCATCGGAATATCACGGCATAGTGCTTCGGCTATATCCCTGCGGGGATCTTCCCCTGATACCGCCAGAAATTCCTTATGTCTGAGTTCCCCACCTTCATTTTCTATGTAATGAAGCGAATACTGGAATGGTATCTGCTGATATGGCTTAGTTCCCTTAAATGGTGGGATTGCAGGCTGCATAGTCTCAAAGTCAAGGAAGTAAAGGGGATACGACAGGCCGTCAAGGAAATCTCTTATATTGTCTGCATCGACATATGTCCCCTTATCCTGTAAGGCAAATTCCATCTGGCGGATCTGCGTCTTGTTTGTGATATCCCCGGACATCAACAAATCCTCGTAAGTTATCACTCCATTTCTATACAGCTTGATCTTCTTCTTAAATGGGAGCCTGTAAAGACTGAACACTGATTTCTCGGGTAGGTTTCTCGAACAATAGTCCCAAAACTGACAGTTATAAGGATAACGGCATCGTTCCGCCAGATCGTAGCCTGGCTCCTCTCTGCTGGTCAGGATCTCTTCAGCAAGCTTGAGGTTGGGTTCAACCCGCTGTATTTCTACAGAAACTGCCTCATCAGTATTTGTCACAAGGAAAAGTTCCTTGATGTCCAGTTCATCTCCTCTGATATATGAACGATTCAATGTGACCAGATTCGTTCCGATTACGTTTATACCGCAATGCTCCAACACATACTTCTGGTATGCGATATCAGCTACATATATTTCTTTCAGATCTGAGTCTTCTTCATCCGCAGAAGAACACTTCACTTCATATATGGCGTATCCGTCGGCTTCCCTGCGAAGAATATCAACTGCGCAATACAGTCCGTCATAAGAAAAAGAAGCCTCGCAGATGATCTCAGTGCCTTTATCGAATTCTTCCCGCGTTTTCCTGATCATCGCAGCAATATCAAGCTTTTCATCTGTGTACGTCGTAATCTCAACGAAATCACCAAAAAGCCCCATTGCAAGATCACCGACTTCGTTACCTCTGTCAAATACAGCCTGAAGTCCCGGATCTTCAGTCTTTACTTCCGGTTTATACTTATTCAGCCATGCCATTTTGGGGCATTGCCAAAAATTGCAATACTTGGATTTTGATAGGTTTATCATATTAAGCAGGCCCCTTCCAGAATATATTCATCTCATTGTACCCAATATCGCTCGATCATCCGCTCCATGTTGGCTCTCCCAACAGGATTCGCAGTATGTATCTTGATCGGATAGAATGTTTCTCTTTCAGCCAGCCAATCAAGGAGTTTTATCGCATCTCCACCATCTCCGGCATAATCTCCAAGATCATGATCAAGATCTATAACTTCAATTTCCTGGCCGCTCTCCTCGGCTTTTGTGATAATGGCGATAGCCTCATTAACCGATCTAGCTGACTCATATCCCGTAGGCGTTGTGCGAAGATCATCCAGCCAAAGTCTCATTTTGCCTCCTAGATTTATCGGAACATCCCAAAACAGTATCACCTATACATGATTTGATTAAAACACAGAGGATGTGCAGTAATATGTGCATCTCCTTTTTCTTGTATTCTTAGTATTGATGAACGTTGTTCGAATGTGCCCTATACGGTATCATTATAGTCACAAATGAAATCCTTTACTATTTGCTCCTATGGGTGTCAGGTGAAAGATATTAACATATATTGTGTGATAAGACTGTTATTCAAGTCTTATGGGACGGCACGGAATATGATTGCTTGATCTGAGGGATCTATCATGAAGATAAAAACCGGGAAATAGTTGATGCTTAAGGACGGCAGGACGATATTCGTACAGGAAGTGCGGGAATCTGAGGGGAAGTTCATAGGAAATGATGTCAGCCGGGCTGAGATGGAGTTTGAAGAGTTCTCCTTGGACGATATAGACCATATAGCTCGTTGACGGACGTTTTATCGACTCGCGTAGTCAAAAGGCTGAATAAGGCTGTTATAGGCCTTCTCAGGCGTGATTTAGTCTCTATCCTGCTTTGCTTGACCATAGGATATCCGACATGCCTGTCCTGTCAAGGGCGCAGCCGCCGCAGGCGGTGCCAAAGGCACCCTTGACAGGACAACGGCATTGTCGGATAAGATACAGACAAGCAGAGCAGGAAAAAAGATCTCCCCAGGTTATCCGGGGAGATCTGCATTCACTATATTATATCTTCCTTATCATCTGTACCATTGGGATGTCATCATCGGGGATCCTGTCAATCTCTCCAAACGAATTGTCCTCGTAGAACTTCAATAGTTTTTCCTCGTTACGGCATTCTATCATCATATATCGCCCTCCAACTGCTTCCGCAGCAGCTGCAATAATATCAAAAGCTATATTTAATAGATCCCTGCCTGTAACGGGATTATCTCTAACCGCCGAGTTCTTTGAAAGCTGTCCGATCAGGTAGCACGGAAAATCACTTATCTGCTGACCATGTATCTTTGCATTATAACCATCCAGTTCCTTCCTTAATCTGTTTGAAACAGATGCCGGTACTGTAAGAATCTTAAGCGCAAGAGATATATAGCCGTAAATAATAGGATTATCCTTACCATTTTCTAAATCTGCCGCATCAAACACAATATATGTTCTGGCTTTCGAAAGGTTTTCAAATTCTATAGCTTTATTATGCAGAAAAGACTCTATATCCGAGTCCTTCGCACAAGAAAAAGAGGACAACAACTCCGACAGAGCGTTGTCCCCCAAACTCTCTATCATTACTTTGAGCGGGATGACCACAGTTTTAATAAGTCCTCACTCCTCTCACGTTCAGCAGCTCCATATGGATGTTCAGATAACGGTTTTTTTGGGGATTCCGCTGTCATGATCTTTGCCAGCCTCTCGAGGGCATCCGGGCTGGTTATTTCTATTTTTCTTTCAAATGTACTTGTAGCCATGGTGTTCCTCCTTTCTTTAGCTAGCCATAACACTTCTACTTATATTGTATCTAAAACACCCTTTTTTGCAATATATTCTTCAAACTGCAAAACCCATCTTCCCATGTTTGAATCGTCAAACGGAAAAATGAAAGATTCCATCTTTTAGAAATGCATCAAGGCTCTGATATCTTACCGCCATTTTTTCGCCACTTTTTGGCGAAAACCGCCACTTTTGCGGCAAATAATAACAAGTGATGACAAATTACGTGAGATGCGCCATCCCTTGAAAACACTGGCTTGCCTCGCTATTAGTGGCTTTCATCCGATTTCTCCAGAAAAAATCGTATATTATACTTCAGACTTGCGGCCCCTTGTCATCAGATCCACAAGGGCGTCCGCAGGTTTTTTATTCTCAAAGAGTACCCTGTTGACTTCCTGTACTATGGGCATATCAACGCCGTGCTTTGCCGACAGATGCATGGCAGCCTTGGCGGAATATACACCCTCCACGACCTGCTTCACTTCCTCCATGGCCTCGTCGGCACTTTTGCCCTGTCCGATGAGTATGCCCGCTCTCCTGTTCCTGGAGTGCATCGAAGCACAGGTCACGATCAGATCACCTATGCCGGTGAGTCCTTCGAATGTCTCGCGCTTTCCTCCGCAGGCAACTCCCAGACGTGCTATCTCATGTATGCCTCGTGTGATGAGCGCCGCCTTAGTGTTATCACCGTATCCGAGCCCGTCAGCTATACCGGCTGCGAGAGCTATCACGTTCTTCAGCGCGCCTCCCAGCTCCATGCCGTAGGGATCATCAGAGGTATACACCCTGAAGTAGGTGTTCATGAAAATGTCCTGTACAAGCAGGGCATCCTCGTTGTTTTCCGAGCCTGCCACTATCGCGGTAGGTACGCCTTTGCCTACCTCCTCCGCATGTGTGGGGCCGCAAAGCACTACCACCCTGCTGCCTTCTATTTCGTCCTTTATTATCTGAGAAAGAGTGCAGAAGCTCTCATCCTCGATACCCTTGGCAACCGATACGATAAGCTGTCCCTTCTTTGCATAGCTGCTCATATTCTTTGCAGTAACTCTCGTAAAAGGCGAGGGCACGGCAAGTACCAGTATCTCCTTATCCTTCATGGCCTCCTGCAGATCAGAGGTAAAGCACATATCATCCGGCAGGATCACGCCCGGCAGTTTCTCCTTCTGCTCATGATATTCAGTGAGCATGTCTATCTCCGAGCTTATCGCAGAATACACAGTAACCTTATGTCCGTTATCGGCAAGAAGCTTTGCGAGTGCAGTTCCCCAGCTTCCGGCTCCTATTACAGCTATATCCTTCATTTCTCACCATCTCCTTTGGGATCTGATCCCTTGTTCTTTTTGGAAAGATATGTCTTTTTTTCGGTATGTTTTACAAGCCGTACCATATTCTCCCTGTGTCTGAAAAGTGCCATCGCACACAGCAGACCCACCACTATGTCACATTCGAGTGCTATCTGAGGCGTGATATTTTTGAAGAAGCCCAGATGAAATGCTCCCCATATTATCGTCTCTATGAGGAACGAGATATACAGCAGTATGGAACCCAGCGACACATAGTGTGTCACAAAGAATATCCCGAAAAATACGACAAGGCCTATGGCGACCATGTAGGGATCGAGCGTGATTATCATCCCCGCCGTGCAGGCTATGCCCTTTCCTCCCCTGAACTTAAGATAGAAGGGGAAATTGTGTCCCATTATCGCTCCGGTGCCCGCATAGATCTTGATCAGCTGCAGCATCTCCGGGTTCACGTCCGGGCGATAAAAGATAGCCAGACATATGAGAACAGCCGCTATCGTTTTCAGTACATCCCCGAGGAACGTGATAAGACCGGCTTTTGTACCCATCGTACGCATCATGTTGGTCGTGCCTGCGTTTCCGGAACCGTGCTCCCTTATATCTATGCCTCTTCTCTTCCCGTATATATAGCTTGTCTGGAACAGTCCGCAAAGATAGCCTATCCCAAGACATACGATACGCATTATCATTCCTCTGTCTTCCTTTCCTTTATCACGAATTTTATCGGTGTACCCTGAAAACCGAATGCATCCCTGATGCGGTTTTCCAGGTACCTTGTATATGAATAATGCATCAGCTTGACGCTGTTTACAAATATCACTATGGTCGGCGGCTTCACCGACACCTGTGTGCCATAGAGTACCCTGAGTCTCCTGCCCTTGTCCGAGGGCGGCTGCTGCATCGTTACCGCCTCGCTTATTATCTCATTGAGCACACCTGTCTGTATACGCAGATTCTGGTTTGCTATCACGGTATCGATGGAATCAAAGAGCTTCTCCATCCTCTGCCCCGTCTTTGCGGATATGAAGAGTATCTCGGCATAGGGCATGAAGGAAAGAGTCTGCATGACCTTCTCACGCATCTTGTAGATGGTCTTGTCATCCTTTTCCACCGCATCCCATTTATTGACGGCTATGATGACGCCCTTGCCTCTCTCATGGGCTATGCCCGCTATCTTGGCGTCCTGCTCTGCGACTCCGTCGTTTGCGTCTATCACGAGTACCGCGATATCCGCTCTCTCCACGGCTGATACTGTGCGGGCTATCATATATGCCTCAAGCTCGCTCGCGATCTTGCTCTTGCGCCGAAGTCCCGCGGTATCTACAAAGACATATTCCTTACCGTTCCTTTTTACGACCGTGTCTACAGCATCCCTGGTGGTACCTGCTATATCGGAGACTATAAGCCTGTCCTTGCCTATGTATCTGTTGATAAGAGAAGACTTGCCTACATTCGGTCTTCCTATCACAGCTATACGAGGTCTCTCGTCCTCCTCCTCGTCTGCAGAAGCCTCCGGCAGAAGCTTAACCACTTCATCCAGAAGCTCACCCACGCCTGTCCTCTGACTTGCAGATATCGGTATCGGATCTCCGAGTCCCAGATTGTAAAACTCATAGACATCCGCCTCGTATTTTTTGAACGAGTCGACCTTATTCACGGCAAGTACAACGGGATTGTGAGAGCGCCTCAGCATATCTGCCACCTTGTCATCCGCATCCGACAGCCCCATCTGTACGTCTGTCATGAAGATGATCACATGGGCCGTGTCTATGGCTATCTGCGCCTGCTCACGCATCTGCGACAGTATGATATCCTTTGACTCGGGCTCTATTCCCCCCGTGTCGATCAGGGTAAACTTCCTGCCGTTCCAGTCCACATCGGCATATATCCGGTCTCTCGTGATACCGGGCTCATCCTTTACTATCGCTATCCTCTCTCCCGCAAGATAGTTGAAAAGCGAAGATTTTCCCACATTCGGTCGTCCAACTATGGCTACTATAGGTCTCATCGGTCACACTCCTCTTGTTCCCGTCTGATCATACATCTTTACAAAATCACTTCCTTCCGGAGGAAGTATGCATATCGGTACGCCCAGCTCCTCTGAAAGCTCCGTCACCGTCATGTCATCAAGCAGAGTCTCTGTATTTGCCCGAAGCAGATTCTCCGGCAGATAAAGCCTCTCTCCGAGCTCCCTGCCTTTAAGCTGTGCTGCGATATCCTGTCCGGTCAGCAGTCCCGTCACGGTGATACGCTCACCGAAGAAATCATTCCTTATCCCGTATATCTTCACATCCATGTTCGGATACACCTTTTTCATCCTCTCTGAAAGCTTGGTGATGATCGGATAAATGAGTATCCCTGTGGCTATGCTGAAGCTGCCCTTTTTCTTATCCACGGTCAGACCCTTCAGGCTCTCTTCCACCTCGTCCATGAGGATCCTCACCATGCCCACTCCGTTCTCAAGCTGCAGATATCCGTCATATCTGTCAGCTTCGGGGATATCCCGTCCGGCATTTATATACCACTCATCGGAAGCATGCACGAAATGGATGCCGTGCTTACTGTATATCTTCTCCTGCCAGCCTTCCACCTGATCTATAAGCTGCTTTGCATCATTTGCATCAAAAGGCTCCAGGGGATACAGCCCTTCCCTGAACCTTGACAGCCCGACAGGTACCACGGAAACACTTTCGAGATAAGGTATATACTTTGCAAGATCCGATATGGATCTGTCAAGTTCCTTCCCGTCGTTTATCCCCTTGCAGAGCACTATCTGTCCGTTCATGCGTATCCCGGCCTCATACAGCCTCTCTGCCTTCTTCAGTGCCTCTCCGGCAAAACGGTTTCCCATCATCCTGTTACGCAGCGCAGGATTGGTGGTCTGGAAGGAGATGTTTATCGGTTCGAGATTGTATCGTATTATCCGGTCAATGTCATCATCGGACATATTGGTGAGTGTCACATAGTTGCCCTGCAGGAAAGACAGCCTGCTGTCATCATCCTTGAAATACAGCGTATCCCTCATGCCCTCAGGCATCTGGTCAATGAAACAGAAGATGCACTTATTCCGGCATCTCCTGTAATCATCCATTATCCCGTCTTCAAATATCAGACCCGGGTCTTCATCCTCTCCCTTTTCAAGAAGATATGTCTCTTCTTTTCCGTCGGCATGTCTTACCCGGATCTCTATCTCGGTATCGGCACATTCATACTGATAATCAAAGATATCGGCGATCCTTTCATCATTTACGGAAAGAAGCACATCCCCCGGGACTATGCCCGCCTCCGATGCTGCGGAGTTCGCGCTTACTCCTATGATCGTCCTGTCCATCAGTCTTCTATGTCAACATGCTCGTTGTATATCGAGAGTATCTCCCGTATCTTTTCGGTAGGCGTGCCCACCTTGTCCATGGACATGTCGTGGTTGGAGAAATCTATGATCTGGGCTATCAGCTTGCTCATGTCAGCCTCCGTGTACCACTCCTTGGTAAGCAGTTCCGGTCTCCTGTAGTGCAGGTTTGTAGTGATGATCCTGTCAAAGTATTTATTCTTATATGCCTCATCGAACATCTCGAGGCCCTCGGTGAAGAGTCCGAATGTACAGCAAATGAAGACACGGTTCGCTTTCATATCCTTCAGCTGTCTTGCTGTATCTATCATCGATCCGCCGGTGGAGATCATATCATCGACAATGATAACGTCCTTGCCTTCAACGTTATCACCGAGGAACTCATGTGCCACGATCGGATTCTTGCCGTCCACTATATGCGCATAGTCTCTTCTCTTGTAGAACATACCCGTGTCTACTCCGAGCACGGATGCGAAGTAAATCGCCCTGTTAAGGGCGCCTTCATCCGGAGAGATAACTACCACATGATCCGCATCTATCATCAGATCGTCCTCACTCTTTAGCAGGGCTCTGAGGAACTGATAGAAAGGAGTGAAATTATCAAAACCGCAAAGCGGCGCTGCCGCCTGCACAGACGGATCGTGCGCATCGAAAGTCATCAGATCCGATACACCCATATCCGAAAGCTCTTCTATCATCATTGCACAGTCCAGGGATTCTCTTGCTGTCCTCTTGTGCTGTCTCGACTCATACATGAAGGGCATCACGACGGATATCCTGTGTGCCTTACCCGCTACAGCCGCTATCACTCTCTTAAGGTCCTGATAGTGATCGTCCGGTGAGTATCGGTTCTTAAAACCGTTCATATCATAGGTCATGCTGTAGTTGATCACATCGGTGAGGATGTAAAGATCTTTACCTCTGATACTCTCTCCAAGCACTGCCTTGCCTTCGCCCGATCCGAACCTCGGCAGCTCTATCTTTGTCCTGTATGTATCCGCCACATATCCCTGATGCTCGGGATCATTGATCCCGCCGGGAAATCTCTCTTTACGGAATGAGACCAGATATTTGTCCACCTGATCCCCGAGCTCCTGTATGCTCGGCATGATAAGAAGCTTGAGCGGTGCTACCGCCAGCTTTTTCGTGAAGAGATCGTTTTTTTCATTGATTATATCCGGCATATATCCTCCTGAATATGATGTGAAGCCGAAGATGCTATCACGGATTGTTCCGCGCTTTGCGCTCCCACAATCCGTCCTACATTCGCAATCCGTGGGGCCCCCACCCCGCTACTTGCTCATGTAGGGGCGGGTCAATAAGTCACTCGCACATTTCCGTGCAAGCACGGAATGTGCTCGGACTTTTGACCCTGATATCATAATATAACATATGAGAAGGCATTTTTGTACCAGTGCATTTCACTCCCCGTGATCCCTATCACATCAAAGCGGTACGCCCGGTCCTCGGCAAGTCTTCTCGTCATGCGGTAATGATCCGCCACCCTGCATATGGTAAACTGCTTTCTGCTGTCTACGGCCTCCGCAGGCGTCCCTTTTGCCTCACTCTTTCTGTATTTCACCTCGATGAAGCATATAGTCCCCGCATCATCCGCTACGATATCTATCTCTCCCATGCGGGTCCTGTAGTTGCGATCCAGTATCCGTGCTCCTTCATGCACCAGATACTCTGCTGCCATATCCTCCTTTTCGGAGCCCTTTTTCCTGTTGTTCAACCTTTATCACCTGGTATCTATCTTGCTTCTGATCTTTTCCATGTCATTGACAAAGACAAGGACCTCAGCCACCACCTCATAGAGCTCGGGCGGTATCATCTCTCCTATCTCGAGATTGGAGAGAGTCTCTGCCAGCTTGCTGTCCTCATGCAGAGGCACATTAGCTTCCTGTGCCGTCTCGATTATCTTCTGTGCCACGCGTCCCTTACCGCTTGCCACCACAGTGGGGGCCATATCGCCCTTCTCATATGAGAGAGCTACCGCGGTCAGATTGCGCAGATCCTTTTCTTTCTTAGCCATATATTATCTTGTCATGCCTTCGCGTCAAACGCCGTATACTGTATCAGCCTTGTATTCTTCCCCTGATTGAACATGATCTCCGGCACACTCTGCTTCTCCTTGTTCAGGGATACATCACTGTGCATATGGTAACCCCTTGCATTGATCCGCTCATCCAGCTCCGGCAGATGCTCTGCCACAAAGTCCAGCAGTTCCTCTCTTTGCAGGATGAAATGAGTGTTCACCACACCCTCGGGGTTCATGGATACGTGTATGTCCATAGTCCCCATATGTGTCATATCCAGATGAAGCAGCGCGGATACGTTGCCGTCTCCCGCCTTCAGCTTCTTTTTGTTTGTGTAGATATAGAGATCACCGTGCTGTGCCTCCGAAGCCATCTTCAGCGGCATCTGCATGTAGGTGAAAACCTGGTTCATCTGGTTCATGAAATCCACGTTATCATGAAGGTTCTGATTGGCAGCAGCGAGCGTGGTCTCTCCCCTTCCGCTGGCGTTCAGCACCTCTGCTGCTTTGGCAGTGTCCCTCACCACCTTTTGGAAGTATTCCTGCACCTTCTCCTTGTCAGCCACCTCTTCCGGCTTCATCAAAAGCTCATTCATTATCTCATTCTTTACAAGCTTCGCGTATTCAGGCTTTTTAAGCAGCGCCTTTACGTTTTCACCAAACTGTGCAAGCTCTTCACCCGTAAGATTCTGCATCCCGTCGGATATGGCTGATCTTACAAGGTTTAACGTATCCTTTGTGGTCAGCTCGCTGTTCACTATCTTATCAGTCAGGCTCTCCGGTACCCCAAGCTTTTTCAGATCATCGGCCAAAGCCTCTTTTTCCTTTGGAGTATAGAGCTCTTCCAATGTATCCGTCACGGTATTCTGACCGTAGAAGTTCGGCTTTACACTGTCACTTACGGCACCCTGTACTTTCCCGTCCTCCCCGGTCAAACCGGCTGTTATCTTTTCGAGAAGTCCCTTTGCCGAAAGCTGCTGTGTCTGTGCTCCGTCTGCGCTCACCTGCTCATTCTCTGCAGCAGCTGCCGCTTCCTTGCCTTCCTGTGCCACCTCATCTGATGCCTCTTGCGCGACAGGCTGTCCTTCCGCTCCGGGATTCTCTGCCGCCATGGCCTTTGCCTCTTTCAAAAGATCAGCTATCGCAGGATCGGCTTCTCCCACGAATATATCAAGGAGCATTTCATTCATTCCCCGCGACTCACCGGCCACTTCGGCAAATCCCTCTGCTATGCTCCCCACATGCTCTGCGATCTGATGTGCATTATTTCTGTATATCTCAAACTGCTCCACGTTATCGGGAGAAAGAGGTATGTTCAGTGCTTTCATGGAAACTATCGAAGAAGGGGCCGCATCCGGATAATTCGTCACGGTACGTGCCATGGAGAGAAGGCTGTCTGCATCTATCTTCATCCCCTGCTCCATCATGGACTGCACCATCTCGGTATTCCTTGCATCAATTGGAAGTCCCGCCTCGCTTAATGCCCTGCCCACCTGACTCTCTGCGGTAAGATTGGCATACAGCGGTGTGAGCTGCACCTTGCCGCCCGTATTGGATGTGACCTCAAATGACATGGTCTGTCCTATCTGCAGCTTCATCATGGATGAAAGCTTAGCCTGCAAAGCGCTCTTGTCCGAGAGCAGCAGTTCTATGGTGCTGCCTGTCAGATCTCTTACCTGCCCCGTGAAGACATCCCCCACGTTCATGTCCGATATCTGTCTGGCAAGTGTGGATCCGAGCTTATTTACCGGCACCTCATCTATGCGGCCGGCATCAGCCATCTGTTGATTATTAAGTAGATTTGGATTGATCCTTATGTTCATACGTAATTGTGAATGAAAGATCTCCTGTGTATCGGAGTCGGTCCGAGATTTTTAAGCGCCTCTCTGTGTTCTGCGGTACCGTATCCCATGTTCTTTTCAAATCCGTATCCGGGATATTCCTTCGCATACTCCTCCATGACCCGGTCTCTCGTCACCTTGGCCACTATGGAGGCTGCAGCGATAGAAACAGACTTGGCATCCCCCTTTACGATGCTCTCCTGAGGGATATCAAGCTCCGGGATATGCACTGCATCCACAAGTAATATATCGGGTCTTACTGTAAGTTTCGACACCGCTTCCCTCATCGCTTCAAAGGTCGCCTGAAGTATATTGATCTCATCGATACGCTCAGGCTCCACCCTGGCTACTGCCCAGGCTACCGCCTTTTCGCATATGATGTCATAGAGCTCATCTCTTTTCTTTGCCGAAAGCTTCTTGGAATCATTGAGATACAGTATCTCCTCATCCTTAGGAAGTATGACAGCTCCTGCCATCACGGGTCCCGCGAACGGTCCTCTTCCTACCTCGTCTATGCCGCAAATATACCCTTTGTCGGCGAGCTTTCTCTCAAACTCGGACATCGCGTATATCCTCTCTCTTTCCTTCTGCAGTTTTGCAGCTGCTTTTGCTTCCTTTTCCTCTTTTGTCATTTTATCTTTCCCAGCTTGTTAAGCGGTGTAAGCCGCCATACCACTTTTCCCTTTATGTCTTTTTTGGTTACACATCCGACCACCTCATTCCGGCTGTCTATGGAGTAGTTCCTGTTGTCTCCGAGCACAAAGTACTGCTCCTTGTCCAGTGTCACGCCGTCGCCTTCGGCAAGCCCCGGATCATTCATGATCTCATGGGCATATTTGTCATCGATCGGTTCGTCGTTGATGTATATCAGGCCGGTCTCGTCTATGCGTATATTCTCTCCCGGCAGTCCGTATATCCTCTTGATGAGAAGCGATCCCCCTCTCGGAAACACCACTATGTCATAGCGCTTCGGCTTGCCCGTAAGATAAGACAGCTTCTCTATCAGCACATTGTCGCCGTTTATCAGAGTCGGCTCCATCGACTCTCCTACAACCACCACTCTCTCGATAGCGAAATGCCTTATGAATATGGCAGCCAGGAGGATGAGTAAGATATAGATGCTGAATCCCAGGACGCCTCCGCCCTGCTTCTCACGCTTCTTCAAGTGATATCCTCCCCAAAGCTCCGCTTCTGTATGCATTCATCAGATGTTCTTCTGCTCTTTCCTTATCCGGCTCTCCTCCTGCCTTGAGCATGGCAAGAGCTTTTGCTGTCTTTTCTGCCACGGCTGCCGGATCATCGCCCTGCACCACGCCGTATTTCTCTTCC
>JAEEGO010000208.1 GCA_016280355.1 Lachnospiraceae bacterium
TCCGTTAAAGACACGGATTTCCTTGAAGAGATCGGAGCAGAAGCCTACAAGATCGCAAGCTTCGAGCTGGTTGATATCCCGCTCATCGAATATGTGGCGTCCAAAGGAAAACCGATGATCATCTCCACCGGAATGGCGTCCCCCGAAGAAATGCAGGATGCGGTTGACGCCTGCAGACGCGTCGGCAATGACAGGATAGTGTTGCTCAAATGCTGCAGTGAATATCCCGCACCCTGGGAGGATATGCATTTAGGTAATATCCCTGATATGAAGAAGCGGTTCTCTCTTCCGGTTGGATTGTCCGATCACAGCGCAGGAAGCCTGGGCGCCGTAGTAGGAGTAAGCCTTGGAGCATGCGTTATTGAAAAGCATGTGATGCTTCCGGGAGTAGAAAGTGCGGACAGCGGTTTTTCCATGACCATTGATGAATTCGCGCAGATGGTATCGGATGTCAGAAATGCATCTTTGATCGCACAGGGACCGGATTACACACTGACTGATGGTGAGAAGAAACAGACCGTTTTCAGACGGAGCATCTTCGCAACGGCAGATATTAAAGCAGGAGAGACATTTACCAAAGAAAACATCGGTATAATCCGTCCCGGAAACGGCATGAGTCCGAAGTATTTCGGGGAGTTGCTGGACAAACCTTCAAAACACGATTATAAGAGAGGAGAGCCAATCCTTGCAGACCATTAAATACACATTTCAGCCCCATGGCGACGACCGTGGGCAGCTCATAGCGTTGGAAGAATTTAAGGATATCCCCTTCGCGATCAAGAGGGTTTACTATATGTACGATACCGGCGAAGGAGTAGTCCGTGGACATCACGCCCATAAATCACTTGAGCAGATACTCATATGCATTCACGGCAAGTGCAAGGTGAAGCTTGACGACGGGACAGAGACCAAGGTCGTTCCGCTGGAGAAACCTTATGAGGGACTCTATATCGCCAACAATATGTGGAGAGAGATGTTTGATTTTTCGCCGGACGCCGTACTTATGGTGCTGGCCAGCGATATATACAAGGAAGAAGATTATATCAGGAATTATGACGAGTTTTTGAGATTTGTGAAAGGGTAGAGGCTGTATACGGCCTGATCTTGATCATAGTATTATGAACATGGCAGGCTGAAAAATATGACGCACGATTTTAATCGAGGAGGAATTAATCATGTCAGATAACAAATGGCGCTGCAGAGCTGAGGATCTTAAGGGAACTCAGACAGAGAAGAATCTTATGGAAGCTTTTGCGGGGGAGTCACAGGCGCGCAACAAGTACACTTATTTTGCATCCAAGGCAAAAAAAGAAGGCTATGTACAGATATCCAATATCTTCACCGAGACGGCGGCTAATGAGAAAGAACACGCTGAGATATGGTACAAGATACTGGTGGGCATAGGCTCCACGATCGACTGCTTAAAAGAAGCCGCTGAAGGCGAGGCATATGAGTGGAAGGAGATGTATCCTTCATTTGCAAAGACCGCAAGAGAAGAAGGCTTTGATGAGATAGCCGAGCTGTTCGAGGGCGTAGCCGCCATAGAGAAGGAACATGAAGAAAGATACCGCAAGCTTCTTAAGAATGTTGAAGACAAGCTTGTATTCTCCCGTGATGGAGACTGCATCTGGCAGTGTTCCAATTGCGGTCACATAGTAGTTGGAAAAGAGGCCCCCGAGGTATGTCCCGTGTGCAACCATGCACAGGCTTACTTCCAGATCAAGGCCGAGAATTATTGATATCAGCGCATGTTCGCCGGACAGAAGGAAGTGTATCAGTGAAAGTACCTTTTGTGAGCTTTGTTCCGCTTGAAAATGAACTGAATGATGAACTGCACGCCGCTTTTGAGCGAGTGTTTAAGAGCAGCTGGTACATACAGGGCGAAGAGGATAGGATCTTCGAGGAGGCGTTTGCAGCTTACTGCGAAGCAGGTTACTGCGTTGGCAGCGGGAACGGTTTAGATGCCCTGATGCTGGCGCTTAAGGCTCTTGGCATCGGAGCGGGCGATGAGGTTATAGTACCTTCGAATACATTTATCGCCACCGCCCTTGCCGTGACCTACACGGGTGCTGTGCCGGTGTTTGTTGAGCCGGATATACGTACATACAATATCGATCCGTCGCTCATCGAGCAGAGTATAACTGATAAAACAAAAGCGATCATACCCGTTCACCTCTACGGAATGCCCTGCGACATGGATCCGATCCTGGAGATAGCGCGGCAAAATAACCTGTATGTGGTCGAAGACTGCGCACAGGCCCATGGGGCGAGATATCATACAAACATACCGAAGAATGCAGCAGGCAGCGGAACAGACGGCGAAGAGTCCGGTAACGGCGCATGGCAGCGGATAGGCTCATTTGGAGACGCCGCAGGTTTCAGTTTTTACCCGGGCAAAAACCTGGGAGCTCTTGGAGATTCCGGTGCAACGGTGACATCAGATAAGGAACTGGCAGATAGGATCCGTGCTCTTGGAAACTACGGTTCGGATCACAAATACCACCATATATATCAGGGATACAATTCGCGTCTCGATGAGTTGCAGGCAGCATTTTTATCAGCAAAACTTCCGGTCCTTGATAAGATGAATGAGGAGCGCAGACGGATAGCCGCAATGTATCTTGATGGAA
>JAEEGO010000209.1 GCA_016280355.1 Lachnospiraceae bacterium
GATCTGGTGCTGCTTGCAGCGTCGCTTGTTTTCTATGCGGCCGGCGAGCCTTCACGAGTACTCCTTCTTATAGGCAGCATCGCGGCAAACCATATCGTCGGGATTCTGATATCGGAGCACAGGGATAAGAAGGGCTTCACCATGTTCCTGCTTATGGCTTCGCTGGCATTCAATTTCGGTATACTTTTCTACTACAAATATATGATGTTCAGGCACGGTGCAGCGAACGTGACACTGCCGCTCGGGCTTTCATTCTATACTTTCAGGACCGTATCCTACTGTCTTGATGTGTACTGGGATATGCTTCCTTCGAAGATGAGCCTGCCGGATACGGCGCTCTACATATCCTTCTTTCCTCAGATATCCATGGGACCCATCAGCAGATGCTCGGAGTTTGTGCCGTCGCTTGGAGGAAGAAAAGCAGATCTTTCCCTTTTCCTTTCCGGGATAAAGAGGATCATCATCGGTCTTTTCAAAAAGCTCGTTATAGCCGATACGCTGCTTGCCATGATAAATACAAGCTTTGGCATGGATGATGCTGCAAGAGGAGCTGCTTTTGCCTGGCTGGGACTCCTCGGGTTTCTGATACAGCTCTATTATGATTTCATGGGATATACGGATATAGCGATAGGACTCGGCAATCTTTTCGGATTTGAGCTTCCGGAGAACTTTGCCTATCCTTATATGTCTTCATCGGTAACGGAGTTCTGGAATACCTGGCACATTACTTTGGGTCAGTGGATGAAGAACTATATCTATATTCCGATCTTCAGAGCCTGCCAGTCAAAGAAGATATCCAAATTATCATGTTATCTGCTGGCATCCCTCGGCGTATGGCTTTTCTCGGGTGCATGGCACGGCGTAGGAATCAAGACGATAGTATACGGTCTTTATTACTATGTGCTGATAGCGGGAGAGAGAATGCTCGCGGACCATCAGAAAGCCAAAAGAAAGAAAGAGGGAAAGAAGAAAAAAGAGAAGACAGTATCCGGGATGATAACTTCCCACATATATACTGCGGTGGCGATCATATTCGGACAGCTCATGTTCAGGTGCAACAGCCTCGGTGAATATGGAGGATACTTACTGAGTATGCTGGGACTAAACGGGGCAGAGGCTTTGCAGCCGGAGGCGGTATTCTATCTTAAGCAGAATCTTGTTCCGCTTGCGGTGGGTATACTGTTTTCCTTCCCTATAATTCCCATACTGTCTGATAAGATAAAGCAGGCCGGCAGGGAGAAGGCGATGCGCGCCTTTACACCTTTTGTATACGGAGCGATGCTGATCACGGTGATGGCATTTGCCTTTACGAGTACATACAGTTCGTTTGTTTATTTTCAATTCTGACCATGGAGAATATTAAGAAAAATCTGACAGAAATAGTGATAGCGGCAGAGCTTGCGATAGTAATAGCAGCATCGCTTATATGCTTCAACAGGACGGAGGGCAAGGAGTCAAAGACGGAGAACAGGTACCTGGCTTCTTTTCCTGCCTTAAAGAGCGGGGAGGGAGGTATATCCCCAACGCTCAAAGAGGATCTTGAAAGCTGGTTCGAAGACAATCTCGGGCTCAGGGATGCTTATCTTACTTTAAGCGGTGCCATCAACTACAATATTCTGAACAGGTCGAAGACAGACAGGGTGGAGATAGGAAAAGAAGGTTTTCTTTATCTTGCGGATGAGGGCAACCTCGAGATGGCCGCGAAGACTTCGGGCCCCTTCATAGAAAAGATCCCGGAATATGCGCAAAAGATAGAAGAAGTGAATGACGGCCTTAAGGCTCAGGGTATTGATTATGCCTTCATGATAGCTCCGGGGAAGCCTTCGGTATATCCGGAGTACATAGCAAGCAGTACGCATACTATCGGGGAGACCGTGGGAGACAGCCTCTGTGATTATCTGAGAGAGAATACCGATGTAAAGGTCATATGGCCGAAGGATAAGCTTATAGAGGCAAAGGATGATCCGGAGGGGAAGGCGGTGTATCTTAAGACAGATACCCACTGGACAACATACGGCAGAAATATTGCCTACAGGGATATGATAGGTGCTTTGAACGGCTGGGGTATGTCTGAGCAGGGTCCGGCAGAAGTCTGCTTCTCTGTGACTGAAGGACCTTTTGCGGGGGATCTTTCGGACATGATGGGACCTGTGAGCCTGACGGGACGGAAGGTTACGGAAGAGAGCTTCATTGACTGGAAGCCTGTCGATATCAGGGCGGTACAGGTGGAGAGCGGTGAGAGATACGAAGCTTTCCAGAACCTTATGTATGAGAAGAATGTATATAATCCTATACTGTGCGCGATGTTCCATAATGACTCGGTCCCCAAAAAGAGCGCACTGATACTTGGAGATTCGATGATAGGTGTGTGCATGCTGCCGGAGCTTGCGGAGTGTTTTTCGGATCTGACCTTCGTATGGAGCTACAGGGTGGATCAGGATTTTATCGACTTTGTACAGCCCGATATAGTAATATCAGAATACGGAGAAAGAGAACTGGATCTGAGGCTTAAGGATATCGATACAGGCTTTAGAAGATAAGGATAAGATGATGTATAAATTCAGGGAATTGACCAAAGCTGCAAAGAAAGAAGTGGAGGGAAAAGAGGTAAGGCTTGCCGTACTCGGGACCTGTGCCACACAGTTTCTTTCGCAGTGTATAGCGGGCTATGCGCATCTTGAGGGGATGAACCTTAAAGTCTATGATGCGGATTACAATCAGATCGATGCCCAGCTTCTAGATGCGGCTTCGGAGACGTATGAGTTCGATCCTGCCATGATACTCATCTATATGGCAAGTGACAAGCTGTATGAAGAGTTTATGGAGCTTAAAAGCGAAGCGAAGCGC
>JAEEGO010000210.1 GCA_016280355.1 Lachnospiraceae bacterium
GGCCTGTTGCAAGACGGAATTCCTTATTGAGCAGTATCCTTTCATGAGACTCATCATACATCACGAGAACTACGGCCTCGATATTGGGATTGTTCAGGTCCTCGAGGGTGTGCATGTCCTTATTTCGGCTTATCATCTCATATACCTTCTCGTGACCCTTTTCGGTGGTGTAGGATATGTCGTATCTTGTGATGAACCTGCCTTCATGTACTTTTTTAATGCCGTTGAATCTCATATAAGCCTCCGTGTGTAAATAATATCAATAATAGCACAGATAAAGACACACTGACGTTTCTATGTGATGGTTTTATCAGCTGAAACAGCTGATGAAGAAATACTTTATAGAGAGGGTTTAGCAAAATGTACTGCCGAGAGAGTCATTTTATCGTATAATAAAACAGAGCATGATAAGAAAGGCTCGGATAAGGTGATCAACATTTATTCAAGGAGGAAAAAGAAATGAGCGATACCAATAAGTTGAATGAAGAGCAGCTGGATGGGGTAAGCGGAGGCGCATATACTTCAAGATACGGAAATACGTTTGATAATGCCGGCAACGTGAAGTTTAAAGGCCAGCTGGATATCAGTGCCGCAGACTGGAAGTGGCTGATGACACAGTATAAGGGAAAGGTCGATGATCCCGAGTACTATGCTTCTACTGTCCCGGTAAATGACATTAAGACCATACTTGACCAGCATCACGCCGGTAAAAGATGATCACGCAGACTGATCTGTATGATGTCAAAAGTGCTTCTCCCGAGTAAGGGAGGAGCACTTTTTTTAGTCCTTGTACAATTAAAAAGGCTAATCTATAATAGAGTAACTGCGACAGAGGGTAAAAAGGAACGGGATGGTAATATGAACGACGAAGAGATGAAACAGATACAGGATAAAGCATCGGTGCTTATAGAGGCACTGCCTTATATCCGTGAGTTCAACAGAAAGATCATAGTCATCAAGTACGGCGGCTCGGCAATGTCGGACGATACGATAAAAGAGAGTGTGGTAAAGGATGTGACACTCCTGAAGCTCGTAGGGTTCAAGCCGGTCATAGTACACGGGGGCGGCAAGGAGATAAGCCGCTGGATAGAGAAGGTTGGCATGGAGCCGCACTTCGTGAACGGCCTGCGTGTCACCGACAGTGATACCATGGAGATAGCCGAGATGGTGCTGAACAAGGTCAATAAGCAGCTTGTTACCATGATAGAAAGCCTCGGTATAAAGGGCTGCGGCATATCCGGCAAGGACGGCGGTCTGCTCAAGGTGAGAAAGAGGCTTGCAGACGGAGAGGATATCGGCTTCGTGGGCGAGATAACTGAGGTGGATACCACAGTCATAGAGCATCTGCTTGAGGATGATTTCCTGCCGGTGGTGGCACCGATAGGTATGGACAGTGAATACCAGACCTACAATATAAACGCGGATGACGCGGCATGCGCGATAGCAAAGGCACTGAAGGCAGAGAAGCTTGCTTTTCTTACCGACATAAAGGGAATATACAGGGACGTGAACGATCCTTCGACTTTCATATCAAGGATGAATATCACGGAGGCGAGATCGCTTTTGGAGTCGGGCTACATCGGAGGCGGTATGCTTCCCAAGCTCAACAACTGTATCGATGCCGTGGTAGGCGGAGTGAACAATGTGTCGATACTGGACGGGAGAGTGCTGCACTGCCTGCTTTTGGAGATCTTCACTGATCAGGGTATAGGAAGTGCCATCTATAAATAGGGAGATGAAATATGGATTACAAAGAACTCGGCGATAAGTATATACTGCACACCTACAACCGTTATCCCATAGTGCTGGAGCGCGGTGAGGGAGTGAGACTCTACGACGATAAGGGTAAGGAGTATCTCGACTTTGCCGCAGGAATTGCTGTATATGCACTGGGCTACGGCAATAAGGCCTTCAATGATGCCCTGAAAAAGCAGATAGATCTCATAATGCATACTTCGAATCTGTATTACAATGAGCCGGCCTGTCTTGCAGCAAAGGAACTCTGCGAGGCTTCGCATATGGACAGGGTGTTCTTTACCAACTCAGGTACCGAAGCCATTGAGGGTGCGATAAAGACAGCAAGGAAATATGCTTATCTTAAGGACGGAAGCACGGATCATAACATCATAGCCATGGAGCATTCCTTCCACGGCAGATCCATGGGAGCACTGTCTGTCACGGGTAATGCTCACTACAGGGAAGCTTTTGAGCCGGGCATAGGCAATGTAAGATTTGCCACATACAATGATCTCGAGTCGGTGAAGAAGCTCGTGGATGATAAGACCTGCGCGGTGATAATGGAGACCGTACAGGGCGAGGGCGGTATCTACCCCGCAGAAGACGACTTCATAAAGGGCGTAAGAAAGCTCTGCGATGAAAAGGATATACTGCTCATACTGGATGAGATACAGTGCGGTATGGGACGGACGGGATATATGTTCGCCTGGGAGAAATACGGTGTGAAGCCGGATGTTGTCACCATGGCCAAGGCTATAGGAAACGGCGTACCGGTGGGTGCATTCGCAATGACCGAAAAGGTAGCGGAACATTCTCTTGTGCCGGGAGATCACGGCACCACATACGGAGGAAATCCCTTTGCATGCGCAGCTGTCCGTGAGGTCTTAAGGCAGTTTGAAGAAAGTCACGTCGTGGAGCATGTGAAGGAGCTTACTCCTTCTCTTACAAAGGCTCTGGAAGAGCTGAAGGAAAAGCATGATAATGTATGCGACAGGAGAGGAGCGGGCTTCATGCAGGCTCTCGAGCTCACTGTCCCCTGCGCACCGGTGATAAAAAAGGCACAGGAGAACGGACTGATAGTTATCAGTGCCGGAGCGAATATACTGAGGCTTGTGCCTCCGCTCGTTATAGAAGCGGATGATATCTGTAAGATGCAGGAGATACTTGACAAGGCATTGACGGAAGCATAGAATCATTTCAAAGCTTTGGGGCGCCGGCGGATCAGGTACGGTGAGGAGCTTTGAATGAATCTTAGATTTCTTTTGATCATTCCCTTGTGTATCATATTGACCGGATGCGGAAGCAGGTATGAGGAGCTGCCGCTGGGTGAGGTCTCTGCTTCGGAGACTGAGGAGCCGGGATCTGATGTTTCGAAACCTGCCATCTCTGAAGATACGGTCCGTGAGGACACTGTGGCGGAGACGACAGAGCCGGATATGATATATGTATATGTGTGCGGCCAGGTGATGCAGCCCGGCGTGTATCAGGCAGACGGCGGAGCGAGGATATATCAGCTCATAGAGCAGGCAGGCGGTGTCACCGATAAGGCGGATATAGCCTGTATCAATCAGGCGGCCGTGTGCGGTGACGGAGAGATGATATATGTGCCGGCAATCGGCGAGAGTGATGTACCTGCAGTCTACGGGGCATCCGCAAAGCAGGGTGAGAATACACAGGCAGCGGATGACGGACTCATAGACATCAATACGGCTGACACGGAGAGACTCCAGAAGATAAACGGCATAGGAGCATCGCGGGCAAGGGATATCGTGGCTTACCGCGAAAATAACGGACGTTTTTCCTGTGTAGAGGATATAATGAAGGTGCCCGGTATCAAAGAAGGCATGTTCAGCAGGATAAAGGATCAGATAAAGGTATAGGACGGCAAAGTGAAAGTACTGGTAGTAGATGACGAAAAACTGATAGTGAAGGGTATCCGCTTTTCTCTTGAACAGGACGGATATGAAGTGGAATGTGCATACGACGGAGAAGAAGCACTGTTAATGGCACGGTCGGGAGACTACGACATCATACTTCTGGACATCATGCTGCCGAAGCTTACGGGACTGGAGGTATGCCAGCAGATACGCGAGACATCCGATGTGCCGATCATAATGCTCACGGCCAAGGGAGATGATATGGACAAGATCCTCGGCCTTGACTACGGTGCGGATGACTATATCACAAAGCCTTTCAATATACTCGAAGTAAAGGCAAGGATGAAGGCCATACTCCGCAGATCCAAAAACGAGAAGACCGAAGAGACAAACGATAATGTGATAGTATCCGGAGAGCTGAAGCTCGACAGGCTGAATCGCCGGGTATATATAGACGGAAGCGAGGTCAACCTGACGGCAAAGGAATTTGACGTACTGGAGCTGCTTGCCACGCACCCGCAGAAGGTCTACAGCAGGACCGATCTGCTGTCCATAGTGTGGGGACAGGGCTATCCCGGAGACGGCAGGACAGTGGATGTCCATGTCAGAAGGCTTCGTGAGAAGATAGAACGCTCACCCGGAGACCCCAGATATGTGCGTACAAAATGGGGAACGGGCTACTACTTCGAGGGTTGATGAGCCTTGAGAGCCCTGATCAATCGTTTCCTGCAGAATGTCAGGTTTTACAGGAGTCTTAAGTTTCGTATCTTTATCATCGTACTGCTTATAGGTATCATACCGTCGGTCATAGTACGTCTCATGATGATAAACAGCTACAAGAACAGAGCAATGGGACAGAAGACGGCTGAGGTCACCAATCAGTCGGCCATCGTGGCGGCGCATCTGGCGCGTACTGATTATCTGTCCGATATGAACAATCCCGTAATAGATGATGAGCTCACGCAGCTGTCCAATCTTTACGACGGACGTTTCCTTGTGATAGATGACAGCTACAAGGTCATAAAGGATACCTACGGCAAATCCCAGGGAAGATACATAGTTTCCAGCGAGGTCATATCCTGCATGAACGGTAGCAGGAATATGTCCAGCTTTGATGAGGTGAACAACTATCTGGAGATCACCGTGCCGATACTGGATGAGGTCACGGGAAAGGTGTACGGAGCTCTGGTCGCGAGTGCTTCCACTGACGGTATAAGGGATAACGTCGAGCTTCTGGGACGAAGGGCATATACGCTTGAGGTCATCATTTCAGTGGTTGTCATGCTGATAGCCTATGCGCTTTCGGCTACGCTCTTAAGACCCTTTGACAAGATAATAAAGGCTGTAAGCTCGGTCAGAGAAGGATTTGACCCGGGACTTGAGGCTATAGAGGTCCCTGATTATACGGAGACCAAGGATATCATGGACGCTTTCCATCATCTGATGTCGAGGATGAAGGAGGTGGATGACTCGAGGGAGGAATTCGTGGCCAATGTGTCACACGAGCTCAAGACGCCTTTAGCATCCATGAAGGTGCTCTCTGATTCTCTGATACAGAGCGGCGATGCTGTAGATGCCGAAACCTACAGGGAGTTCATGGTCGATATAGCCGCAGAGGTGGACAGGGAGAACAAGGTAATAAACGACCTGCTTTCACTCGTGAAGCTCGACGGAAACGAGACAGCCCAGCTTAATCTCGCTACGTGTGATATCTCAGCCATGCTCCAGCAGATACTGAAGACTCTGACGCCTCTCGCCCAAAAGGACGGAGTGGAGCTCCTGTATGAGGAAAAGGCTCATGTGGAGGCGGATGTGGATGAGGTGAAGCTGTCGCTTGCGATCATGAACCTGGTCGAAAATGCAATAAAGTATAACAAAGAAGAGGGCTGGGTGAAGGTCACTCTTGATATTGATGTGCAGTTCATGGTGATCACGGTATCGGACTCGGGCATAGGCATACCGGAGGAGTCGATTGGACGTATATATGACAGGTTTTACAGGGTGGATAAATCCCACTCGAGAGAGATAGGCGGTACGGGTCTGGGACTCTCCATAACAAGAAATGCGATACTGCTGCACCGCGGAGCGATAAAGGCCGCGAGCATAGCGGGAGAGGGGACCACTTTCACCGTCAAGATACCTCTGGAGGCGGATGTATGAAAAATAGCAGAAAACGTATAATATCAACAGTTATTATAAGCTTTGCTTCCGTGCTTCTCTTATCCTGCGGCAGGAAGGAGCAGGATAAGGCGAATACCTACAGGGTGTACTATCCGGACAGCAGCTACACATCGCTTTTGAGCGAAGAGGTGGTCATCTCTGAAGGAGATATCAGGGAGACTCTGCTGGCACAGCTTGAAAAGCAGCCCGCAAATGACGACGGGATCGCCGCGATATCCGGAAATGTGGTCCTTAAGGGACATACAACGGAGAACGGACGGATGGTACTCGACTTCGCGGGATCGTACAAAGAGCTTGAAAATACTCAGGAGGTCCTGACGAGAGCAGCCATAGTGGAGACCCTGGTGCAGGATGAGGGTATCCATCAGATAACCTTCCTTGTGGAGGGAGAGGAGCTTACCGACAGGAAGGGTACGCCTGTGGGCGATATGACGGCGGATTCATTTATTACCAATACCGGTGAGGAGCTGAATTCCTATGCGAGGACCAATGTGACTCTATTCTTCACGGATGTGACGGGATCGGGGCTCAAAAGATATGATGAGGATATAGTCTATACCA
>JAEEGO010000211.1 GCA_016280355.1 Lachnospiraceae bacterium
CAAGTACACGGAGAAGGAGCTCTACAAGAAGCTCGTGGGAGACGGCGGATTCAACGCTTATCTTGGAACCAACGATATGCGTGAAGTCACGGCGATGGCTGAAAAGGACGATAAGGCAAAGCTTCTTTTCGATGCTTTCGTATATCAGGTATCAAAGGATATAGGCTCAAGGGCAGCCGCTCTCAAGGGCAAGGTGGATGCCATCATACTTACCGGCGGTATAGCTTACGGTCCCAAGGCCACGGATGCGATAGCTGACTATGTGGGATGGATAGCACCGGTAGTGGTATATCCCGGAGAGGATGAACTCCTCGCACTGGCTCAGGGAGGACTCAGGGTCCTCAACGGAGAAGAGGAAGCAAAGGAATATTAAAGAATGAGTGTCGTTGAAAAGATATTCGGAACCCACAGTGACAGGGAACTGAAGCGGGTCATACCCATAGTGGACAAGATAGAGAGCATGAAGCCTCAGATGGAGGCGCTCTCGGATGAAGAGCTTCGCGGCAATACAAAGAAGTTCAAGGAAAGACTCGCTGCAGGAGAGACTCTGGATGACCTGCTTCCCGAGGCATATGCTACGGTAAGGGAGGCATCAAGAAGAGTACTCCATATGGAGCACTTCAGGGTACAGCTCATAGGCGGTACCATCCTGCATCAGGGACGTATAGCCGAGATGAGGACAGGTGAAGGAAAGACGCTTGTGTGTACTCTGCCTGCTTACCTTAATGCACTCGAAGGCAAGGGCGTGGAGGTAGTCACCGTCAACGATTACCTCGCAAAGCGAGACGCCGAGTGGATGGGACAGGTACATGAATTCCTGGGACTCACCGTAGGCGTGGTGCTCTCCGGCATGACTCAGGAAGAAAGACAGGCAGCATACGGCTGTGATATCACCTATGTCACGAACAACGAACTGGGATTTGATTATCTTAGAGACAACATGGCCATATACAAGAAGCAGCTCGTCTTAAGGGACCTGCACTTCTGTATCATAGACGAGGTGGACTCGGTACTTATAGACGAGGCCAGGACGCCGCTCATCATATCCGGTCAGTCGGGCAAGTCGACTGCCATATATCAGCTGTGCGACCAGCTCGCAAGACAGATGAAGCGTGGCGAAGCATCCTCAGATGAGCTCTCCAAGATGGACGCCATCATGGGAGTGGAGATAGAGGAGACCGGAGACTTCATAGTGAACGAGAAGGACAATCTGGTCAACCTCACCGCAGAGGGAGTGCACAAGGTAGAGCAGTACTTCCATATAGACAACTTTGCGGATCCCGAGAACCTCGAGATACAGCACTGTATCATACTGGCCCTCAGAGCCCACAACCTGATGCACAGGGACAAGGACTATGTGGTAAAAGAAGACCAGGTGCTCATCGTAGACGAATTTACCGGACGTATCATGCCGGGAAGACGCTACTCTGACGGACTGCATCAGGCCATAGAGGCGAAGGAGCATGTGAAGGTCAAGAGAGAGTCAAAGACACTTGCTACTATCACCTTCCAGAACTTCTTTAATAAATTCGACAAGATGTGCGGCATGACCGGTACGGCTCTCACCGAGGAGAAGGAGTTCCGTGAGATCTACGGCATGGATGTCGTAACGATACCCACCAACAAGCCTGTAGCCCGTCAGGATATGCAGGATGCGGTGTTTAAGACAAAGAAAGAAAAATACAAAGCTATATGCGATGAAGTCGAAAGGGCACATGCCGAAGGACAGCCGGTACTGCTCGGTACCATCAACATAGATACATCAGAGCTGCTGTCGGATATGCTGAGAAAGCGCGGTATACAGCACAACGTGCTGAACGCGAAGTTCCATGAGCAGGAAGCGGAGATAGTGGCAGATGCAGGACTGCACGGAGCAGTCACGATAGCCACGAACATGGCAGGCCGTGGTACCGATATCAAGCTGGACGATGAGGCAAAGGCTGCAGGCGGACTCTATGTCATAGGCTCCGAGAGGCACGAGGCAAGACGTATAGACAATCAGCTTCGCGGACGTTCAGGACGTCAGGGAGATCCCGGTATGACGAGATTTTATATCTCGCTTGAGGACGACCTGATGAGACTCTTCGGATCAGACAGGCTCATGGCAGCATTTGAAGCACTGCAGGTGCCGGACGGAGAGCAGATAGAGCACAAGATGCTCTCGAATGCCATAGAGAAGGCTCAGAAGAGGATAGAGGAGAACAACTTCGGTATAAGAAAGAACCTCCTTGAATACGACTCTGTAAACAACGAGCAGAGAGAGCGCATATACGAAGAGAGACGGCGTGTGCTCGACGGCGAGAGCATGAGGGATACCATCTACAAGATGATCACGGATACAGTGGATGCAGCCGTGGACACCTGTGTGGGTGAGGATACCAGAGCGGAAGAGTGGGATATGAGAGAACTCAATCAGATACTCCTGCCTACTATACCGATGGAGCCCGTGAAGACTCCGGACGTAAGGGATATGAGGGACAAGAACGAGCTCAAGCAGTATCTCAAGACCAAGGCAGTCAAGCTCTACGAGGACAAGGAGGCAGAGTTCCCTGATCCCGAGGCGATAAGAGAGATAGAGCGTGTCATCCTGCTCAAGGTCATAGACCGCAAGTGGATGGACCATATAGATGATATGGATCAGCTCAGACAGGGCATAGGCCTGCAGGCATACGGACAGAGGGATCCCGTCGTAGAGTACAAGATGACGGGCTACGATATGTTCAATGACATGATAGATGCGATACAGGAGGAGACTGTGAAGACGCTCTTCCACATCCGTGTCGAAGAGAAGGTCGAAAGAGAGCAGGTGGCGAAGGTCACGGGAACAAATAAGGACGATACCGCAAAGCACGCTCCCAAGACCAGGAACGATAAGAAGGTATATCCGAACGATCCGTGCCCCTGCGGCTCAGGGAAGAAATTTAAGAACTGTTGCGGCCGGGGACAGGTATAACAGATATGGTCGAATTAGATAATCTGAAACTTGAGATAAAAGAATACGAAGCACCGCTCGCGGAGCTGAAGGCATCGCTCGATCTTGAAAGCAAGGCAAACAGGATAGCGGAGCTTTCCAGACTGATGGAAGAGCCCGGATTCTGGGACGATCCCGAGAAGAGCCAGAAGGACTCGCAGCTCCTCGGTGATCTCAGAAACGATGTGAACGGCTACAACGATCTTGAAGCAAAGTATAACGACATGTTAGAGCTCATCGATATGGCCAATGAAGAAAACGATGAGAGCATGATAGCCGAGATCAAGGCTGACTTTGAAAGCTTCAGCCAGAAGTACGATGAGATGAGGACAGCAACTTTGCTGTCGGAGAAATATGATGATGCCAACGCCATTATCAATATAAACGCCGGTGCGGGCGGCACGGAATCCTGCGACTGGGCATCCATGCTCTACCGTATGTACGGCAAATGGGCTGACAGGCACGGCTTCAAGATAGAAGAGCTCGATATGCTCCCCGGAGATGAAGCCGGTATAAAGTCAGTGGAGTTTCAGGTGAACGGACTCAACGCATATGGCTTCCTGAAGTCAGAAAAAGGTGTGCACAGACTGGTGCGTATTTCGCCCTTCAATGCACAGGGAAAGAGGCAGACATCCTTCGTGTCAGTGGATGTGATGCCTGACATAGAAGAGGATATCGATATAGATATACGACCCGACGATATAAGGGTGGACACCTACAGATCATCGGGAGCGGGCGGACAGCACATCAACAAGACCTCGTCCGCAATAAGGATCACACACTTCCCTACAGGAATAGTGGTCACCTGCCAGAACGAGAGGAGCCAGTTCCAGAATAAGGACAAGGCCATGCAGATACTGAAGTCAAAGCTTTACATGCTGGCTAAGGAAAACAATGCAGAGAAGCTCTCGGAGATAAGAGGCGAAGTAAAGGATAACGCATGGGGATCACAGATCAGGTCCTATTTCCTGCAGCCATACCAGCTGGTCAAGGATCTGAGGACGGACTGTGAGATAGCTCAGGCCGACTCCGTACTGGACGGAAATATAGATCCTTTCATAAACGCATACTTAAAATGGAGCGCGACGAAGCGGAAAGAGGAGAACAAATGATAAAGGCAGCCATACTCGGTTACGGTACTGTAGGCAGCGGCGTATTCAATGTAATAAAAGAGAATAGCGAGCTGATAAACAGCAGAGCCGGGCAGGAAATAGAGATAAAGCACGTGCTGGATCTAAGGAAGTTTCCAGGAGATCCTGTAGAGAGCGTACTCACGGATAACTTCGAGGATATCGCAGATGATCCCGAGGTGAAGATCGTCGTTGAGGTCATGGGCGGTATCGGTGCGGCTTATGAGTTCACAAAGAGATGCCTCGAGGAGGGCAAGAACGTCTGCACCTCAAACAAGGAGCTTGTAGCCGAGCACGGACTCGAGCTTATGAGGATAGCAAGAGAGAACGACGTGAACTATTTCTTCGAAGCAAGCTGCGGCGGAGGAATACCGATAATACGTGCGCTTAACGACTGCCTCACGGCAGATGATATAGACCAGATAACCGGAATACTGAACGGCACCACGAACTTCATCCTTACGGAGATGACACAGAACGACGGAGTGAGCTTCAGCAAGGTACTGAAGCAGGCACAGGCAAACGGCTTCGCAGAGAGGGATCCCAGCGCCGACATAGACGGATACGATCCCGCAAGAAAGATCGCCATACTCTCATCCATCATCTTCGGAAGCTCCGTAGACTATAAGGATATCTATACAGAGGGCATCAGAAAGATAAGCGCAGAAGATATAAAATATGCTTCCACTATGGGATATGCAGTGAAGCTTCTGGCAGAAGCGAAGAAGACCGGCGACGGAGTAAGGGCTTATGTGGCACCGTTCCTTCTGGATCAGAACCATCCGCTCTACAGCATAAACGGTGTCATGAACGCAGTCTATGTACATGGCAACATGCTGGGAGATGCGGTATTTACGGGCGCGGGAGCAGGATCACTTCCTACGGCCTCCGCTGTAGTAGCAGACGTGATAGATGCAGCAAGGCATGACGGCAAGAGAGCATACTGCGGATGGAGACACGACGAGAAGCTCGCTCTTGCTTCAAACGACGGGATAAAGAGAAGATACCTCGTCAGGATATATACGGAAGACCAGGGTAAGGCAAATTCGGTCTTTGCACCGGACGGTTTTCTTGATACAATATCAATAGGAGACCTTGAGGAAGAGGTCGCTTTCATCACACCGGAACTTTCAGAAAAGGATTTCGAGACGAAAGAGAAAGCGTTTGGCAAGATCATCAGCAGGATAAGGTTCTACTGATAAGACTGAAGGGCGGTGAGCATATGATAGGTCCGATAAGCGGATACGGTTCATACGGAACATGGGGCATGGGCCCCGGTATGAGCATGGGAAGCGGTGCAGACACCGGAGCACAGGGTGCGGTCGGTGCCGTTGGTGTGCAGGCGGCCGGAGCTGCCGAAGATACCAAGCCTGTAGTAAATCCCGGCGAATCACAGCAGGTGAAGCCCGGCAAGAGGGTATCTCCTGCAGAGTGTCAGACCTGCAAGGAGAGGAAATATCAGGACGGGTCTGATGAGATGGTGTCCTTCAAGACGGCACAGCACATCTCACCTACGGAAGCAGGCACCAAGGTAAGGGCTCATGAGCAGGAGCACGTGGCAAATGCATATGAGAAGGCTGCAAAGGACGGAGGAAAGGTGCTGCAGGCATCAGTGTCGATACACACGGCTATCTGTCCTGAGTGCGGCAGGACATATATCTCCGGCGGAGAGACAAATACCAAGATAGAGTACAGTCACGAAGAGGAGAGTCCGTACATGAAAGCAAGGAAGAAGATGGATGCGCAGCTTCTTCCCGGCATGAACCTGGATATGAGCGCGTGAATAAGACAATGACTTCCGGATCCGGAAGGATACGAGAGAAAGCTTGCTTTCGAATCGTATCATTACGGAGACGGTAAGGCGGTGACGCAAGGAACCGCCACTCCATCTCGAAAACCGAAGGTTTCCGAGATGGATAAGTAATTTAATTGAATACGATACTTCGGGGCGGGGTGAGATTCCCCACCGGCGGTGACAGTCCGCGAGCCGAGTCACAAAGGTGACAGAGCAGGAGCCGGCGCAATTCCGGCACCGACAGTATTCGATACAAGAGTGTATCGTGAGTCTGGATGAGAGAAGGTAATGATTTCATTCGTGCATTTATTATATTTATCATGCCCCGGCATACGCCGGGGCTTTTCTATTGAAGGAGGAAAAAATGAACAACAGGATCAGAAAACTTACGGGAACGGCTATGCTGTCGGCGGTAGCGTACATACTTATGTTTTTGGAATTTCCGATACCATTCCTTATCCCGTCCTTTATCAAGATGGATTTTTCGGAGCTTCCGGCTCTGCTGGCATCCTTTGCCTACGGACCTTTGTGGGGAGTGGCGGTATGTCTTATCAAAAACCTCATCCATCTGATGAACACCCAGTCGGGAGGAGTGGGAGAGCTTTCGAACTTCCTGCTCGGAGCCTGCTACGTCTTCACTGCGGGATGCGTATATAAAAAGATGCACACAAAGAAGGGTGCACTGATCGGTGCAGTAGCCGGATGCGTGATAATGGGCGTGGTCTCGCTGTTTACGAACTACTATGTAGTGTATCCCATATATACGAAGTTCATGCCTATGGAGGCCATAATAGGAGCTTATCAGGCGATAGTCCCTGCAGTAGACGATCTGTGGGACTGCCTGCTTCTTTTCAACCTGCCGTTCACCATAGGCAAAGGACTGTGTTCGCTCGTCATAACGATGCTGATATACAAGCCCTTAAGACATATCCTGAAAGGGCAGTAAACAGCTGTACTCAAAGCCCGGTGCGATTGACACCGGGCTTTATTTATTGGAAAATAAAGTGTTATGAAAGTGTTGGGATCATGCTCTGCAGAGGAAACTTACGATATCGCCAGAAAGCTGGGCGAAGGGGCAAAAGAAGGTGATGTGGTGGCACTCACCGGAGACCTTGGTACGGGAAAGACCGTGTTTGCCAAGGGCTTTGCCGCAGGACTGGGCGTGAAAGAGCATGTCAGCTCCCCGACCTATACCATAGTGCAGCAATATGACGACGGCAGACTGCCACTCTACCACTTTGATGTATATCGCATCGGCGATATATCTGAGATGGATGAGACAGGATATGATGACTGCATTACGGGAGATGGTGTGACCCTCATAGAATGGGCAGATATGATTAGCGATATCTTACCGGACAGCGCTATAAGGGTTGATATAGAGAAGGATATCACGCAGGGGACCGATTATCGGAGGATAACGATAGACGATGAACATACTGGCGATTGATTCCTCAGGACTTGTCGCTTCGTCAGCGATCCTGTCGGAGGGCGTGATAAGAGCAGAGTACAGTGTCTGCAATAAGCTCACACATTCCGAGACACTTATGCCGATGATAGATCAGGTCATAGCTTCTTCGGGCCTGACGCTTAAGGATATGGAGGCGATAGCCGTAGCGGAGGGTCCGGGCTCATTCACGGGACTGCGGATAGGTTCGGCTACAGCAAAGGGCCTTGCGGAAGCAGGACAGCTGCCTGTGATAGCGGTACCCACAGTGGATGCCCTGGCACAGAACATGGCGTACACGGGCGGACTCATCGTCCCTCTCATGGATGCGAGAAGGAATGAAACCTATACGGGCATATACAGATTTGACGGGGAAGAGCTTACGGTACTAAGGAAGCAGTGTGCCATACCGCTCACGGAGATCCTGGAAGACATCAACTCAAGGGGAGAGAAGACAGTCTTTAACGGGGACGGAGTCAGGGTATTTGAGGATCAGATAAAGCAGATATGCAAGGTGCCATATCTTCTTGCCCCGGCATCGCTTAGACTGCAGAGAGCATCGAGCGTGGCAGTACTTGCAGAGAAGTACTATCAGAAGGGGATCAGTCAGGACGCAGCAGAGCACAGGCCGGTATACCTCAGGGTATCCCAGGCAGAAAGAGAAGGAGCAGCCGCAAAGACCGAAGCCGAGAAAGAGGCAATGGCAGCAGGACACATCCCGAAACGCGGCTGAAG
>JAEEGO010000023.1 GCA_016280355.1 Lachnospiraceae bacterium
AATAACAAACCGGACAAAGGCAAACACAGCAAGAAACATGATGATCTTGCAGGGGATGTAGTTGTGGGCAGCCTCAAGCGGAGAAATCTCGAAGACAGACCGCTCATAAAAAAGAGATACCACAGTCCACATCGCGGCGGCTGTAAAGGGTAATATGAATTTAACGGATCGTTCTTTTGTTATCATAAAGTCTTTGTAAGCTACGCGCCTTTCAGCATATATGGTATAGTATATCATATGAACAAAAAGATACAGCAGCAACTTGACATGTTGGATAAGACGTACGGAACCGATCTGAAGCTTTTCCTGAACTATCGCCGGCCATATGAACTTCTGTTTGCAACCATCCTTTCCGCACAATGTACAGATAAGCGTGTGAATGAAGTAACAAAGGAGCTTTTTGTACAGTACAGGTCCCTTGAAGATTTTGCCGGGGCAGATATGGCGGAACTTGAAAGAGCCATACATTCATGCGGGTTTTATAAGATGAAGGCAAAGAACATCAAGGCAGCAGCGAAAATACTGGTTGAGTCATATGACGGAAAAGTCCCTTCGGATATAGATCAGCTGACAGCTTTACCCGGAGTGGGAAGGAAAACCGCAAATGTCGTGCGCACTCACGTGTTCCATATCCCATCCATAGTCGTGGACACTCATGTGAAGCGTGTATCGGGCAGACTCGGATGGACCAAAGAAGAGGATCCCGTAAAGATCGAAATGGATCTGATGAGAAAGATACCTGAAGATCATTGGTGCCTTATAAACCAGCATCTTATCGAACTCGGACGTGGGATATGCCATTCCAGAAATCCGCAATGCGAGGCGTGTTTCATGAAAGATATCTGTCCGAAGAAGGGCGTGGGCAGATGAGTACCTATATAATAAGTGATATTCATGGGGCTTTAGAACAGTTTATACTGCTCCTTTCGGAAATAGGATTTGATCCGGCAGATGGAAGAGATGAGCTTTATCTGCTTGGAGATTATGCCGATTGGGGGACGCATTCCATAGAGACCATAGGATACGTCATGGATATGGATAAATATCCTACCGTGCACTGTCTTATGGGAAATCATGATCTCATGTTCCTTCAGGCCATAAGGGAGAGCAAAGAAATGCTTTTCCCCAATATGACATGGTATCAGACAAATAAGGGATTTAAGACCTGGGATGATTATGAGAAGCTGTCCGAGAAGAATAAAGAGGCGATCTATGATTGGCTTTTATCCCTGAAATTTTCCGTTGATATCGAGGTGGGCGGGCATTTATATATGGCGGCACACGCCTATCCGTATTTCGGAAACAGGGGAAAACTCGGCAGAGTGTATACAAAAAACGAAGCGGTTTGGCACAGGATGCGCTTTGACGAGGACCCGTTCGTGAATTATCATGGGAAAAGAAAATACACGGCCCTGATCATCGGTCATACACCGACGTCCTACTACAGATACTTCGAGGATCGAAGTAATGCACAGGGGCCAAATACTGTTTATTTCGGAAAACACATCATCGCCATAGACTGCGGAGCCAAAGCGTTGGAATACCCTGACTTCGGGGAAGAAAGCAGCAATGCCAGACTGGCGGCACTCAGACTCGATGATGAGAAGTGCTTTTATATCAAATAGCAGGGAGGATAGAAAATGCAGATAATCTTACTGTCGGGAGGATCCGGAAAGAGGATGTGGCCCCTCTCGAATGATATAAGGTCAAAACAGTTCATCAAACTGTTCAAAAATGATGAGGGCGAATATGAGTCCATGGTCCAGAGAGTATACAGACAGATAAAGACCGTGGACAAGGATACGCAGATAACCATTGCTACCAGCAAGACACAGGTGTCTGCGATTCATAATCAGCTGGGAGACAATGTATCGATCTGTGTAGAGCCTACGCGCAGAGACACATTCCCGGCCATAGCACTTGCAACAGCCTATCTGAAGCATGAACTGGGAGTGTCTGAAGATGAGGCAGTGGTAGTGTGCCCGGTGGATCCGTATGTAGACAATGCGTACTACGAAACGGTGAAAAGGATGGGAGAGATTGCCTCAAAGGGAGACAAAAACATAACGTTGATGGGAATCGAACCCACGTATCCTTCAGAAAAATACGGATATATCATACCGAAGGATGAAGAGGAGCTGTCGGATGTGTCAGAGTTTAAAGAAAAGCCCGATGTAGAAACAGCCAAGAGGTACATATCCACTGGAGCTCTCTGGAACGGAGGTGTATTTGCCTTCAGGCTGGGCTACATGCTGGATAAGGCACATAAGCTTTTGGACTTTACGGATTACAGGGATCTGTACAATCGATATGAGACATGCGAGAAGATATCCTTTGACTATGCCGTGGTGGAAAAGGAAGAGTCAATACAGGTACTGCACTATGCGGGAGAATGGAAAGATGTCGGTACCTGGAACATGATGGCCGAGGTCATGGCAGAAGAGGTCAAGGGAAAGGCTATGCTGGATGATACAACCAGTGATACCAATGTGATCAACGAGCTGGATATCCCGATCCTGGTCATGGGAGCAAAAAAAATGGTCATAGCCGCATCAGGAGACGGCATACTTATAGCGGATAAAGAGCAGTCAAGCTATATGAAGCCCTATGTAGAGAAGATATCCACCGATGTCAGATATGCCGAGAAGTCCTGGGGATCTTATTCCGTGATAGATGCCGGAGAAGGTTATCTGAACGTTAAAGTCATTTTGAATCCGGGAAACAGGATGTCCTATCACTCACATGATTTCAGGGACGAGGTATGGACTGTTTTGTCGGGTACCGGAAAGACCGTGATAGACGGTATGGAGCAGATAGTCAGACCCGGTGACGTAGTGACTATGGCTGCCGGCTGTAAGCATACCATAATAGCAGAAACCAGGCTGACAGTCCTTGAGGCCCAGCTTGGCGAAGATATATCTGTAAAGGATAAGAAAAAATACCAGATTTGACGATGAAAAAGACACTTGAGCCGCTCGTACTGGAGCCTGCCGGAAAGGGTTATCTGTGGGGCGGTGAAAGACTGAAAACAGAATACAACAAGAAACTGCAGATTTCTCCGCTGGCAGAGACCTGGGAGTGTTCGGTACATCCTGACGGGCCGAGTACAGTCACAAACGGAGAATTTGCAGGCAGAACGCTTGATGAGGTGATCCGCAAGAGGCCGGATTTCATAGGCAGTAAAAGTACTGAATTTCCGATACTGATAAAGTTCATCGATGCGGCAAAGGATCTTTCCATTCAGGTGCATCCGGACGATGACTTCGCATCCAGGCATGAAAATGACAGGGGGAAGACGGAATTCTGGTATGTACTGGATGCCGATGAAGGAGCGGAACTGATCTACGGATTTGAACATCCCATGGATGAGGAAAAGATCCGGACTGCCATAGAAGAGGGCAGGCTGGATGCGATGCTTCATCATGTTCCCGTACACACGGGGGACGTTTTCTTTGTGAGCCCCGGTACTGTACATGCAATATGCGGCGGCGTGATATTGGTAGAGGTGCAGGAGAGCTCAAACCTGACATACAGACTGTACGACTATGACAGGATAGATAAAGACGGAAAAAAAAGAGAGCTGCATCTTGATAAGGCTGTACAGGTCCTCAATATGGAGCCGGTAAGACAGGACAGACAGCCCCAGAGGATGGTCAGATATTATTACGGATGTGCGCGGGAGATACTGTGCAGGTGTGAATACTTTGAGGTGGAGAGGATCCAGGTGACAAAGGGCTTTTCTTTTTCGGTACTTGAAACATCTTTTCAGGTACTGCTGTGTACGGAGGGAAGCGGTGGCCTGGAGACGGATGAGACAAACAGGCCCCTGCGCTTTGAAAAAGGAAGTTGTATATTCCTGCCGGCGGAGCTTGGAAGGTGTCATGTGATAGGAGAGTGTACTTTACTTAAGATACGTTGCTAAAGCACATATGGAGTCCATGTGTGATATCATATGGGATATGATCCCAAAAGAAACGGAGCAGGTACAATGGCTGAAACAGAAAGATACACGGAGATAAGGGAAGAAACGGCAACACGTATAGACGAGATATTCGGACAGAATGTCTTTAATGATAACGTGATGCGACAGAGACTGCCCAAGAAAACATACAGAGAACTCAGACGTGTCATAGATGAGGGAAAATCCCTTGATCCTGTAACGGCGGACGTAGTAGCTCATGCCATAAAAGAATGGGCCATAGAAAAAGGAGCCACACACTTTACACACTGGTTTCAGCCGCTGACCGGGATCACGGCCGAAAAACATGATGCCTTCATATCGCATGAGGATGAAGAAGGCAGGGTGATGACCGAGTTTTCCGGCAGAGAACTCGTAAAGGGTGAGGCTGACGCCTCGTCATTTCCGAGCGGAGGGACCAGAAGCACATTCGAGGCAAGAGGATATACTACCTGGGATTGTTCAAGCCCGGCATTTATCAAAGAATCCGGGTGCGGGAAGATCCTCTGCATACCTACGGCATTTAACTCGTATACAGGAGAAGCACTTGACAAGAAGACACCGCTTTTAAGGTCTATGGATGCCCTTTCCGAGCAGGCGCTTCGGATAGTCAGGCTCTTCGGCAACAATGAGGCCAAAAGGGTTACTACATCAGTAGGGCCGGAGCAGGAATACTTCCTGATCGATGAGAATCTGTATAAACAGAGGCAGGATCTGATGTTTGCAGGAAGGACTCTTTTCGGCGCTCCTGCTCCCAGAGGACAGGAAATGGAGGATCATTATTATGGAGTGATCCGTGAGCGCGTCGGAGAGTTCATGAAGGATCTCAATACTGAGCTGTGGAAGCTTGGTGTGACAGCCAAGACACAGCACAATGAGGTGGCACCGGCTCAACACGAACTGGCACCGATATATGAGACAGCAAATATCGCGGTGGATCACAATCAGCTTGTGATGGAGACAATGAAAAGAGTAGCCGTGCATCACGGTATGCGTTGTCTGTTACACGAGAAACCATATGCCGGAGTGAACGGATCAGGTAAGCACAACAATTGGTCAATAAGTACCGATAATGGGATCAATCTGCTGGATCCCGGAGAAACACCGAATGAAAACATACAGTTCCTGCTTGTCCTGTCGTGCATAATAAAGGCAGTGGATGTACATGCTGATCTGCTTCGTCAGTCTGCTGCCGATGTGGGAAATGATCACAGACTGGGGGCAAATGAAGCGCCGCCTGCCATAATGTCAGTATTTCTTGGGGAGCAGCTGCAGGATGTTGTAGAGCAGCTGATCACTACAGGTGAAGCTACGAGCGTCAAACAGGGAGGAGTCCTTCGCACAGGGGCAAGTATGCTGCCGGATGTGGAGATGGATGCAACAGATCGAAACCGTACATCCCCGTTTGCCTTCACCGGCAATAAATTTGAGTTCCGTGCAGTCGGAAGTGCGGACAGTATAGCTGCAGCAAATACGGTGCTGAATGCCATTGTGGCGGAGGCATTTTCAGAGGCGGCAGATGAGCTGGAGAAGGCCGGAGACTTTCAGATGGCAGTACACGATCTGATTAAAAAGAATCTGACCGAACACCAGCGTATCATCTTTAACGGAGACGGCTATTCCGATGCGTGGGTCAGGGAGGCCGAAAGAAGGGGACTTCCCAATATTCCTTCGATGATAGAGGCTGCGCCTGCACTTACCACTGACAAGGCGGTAGAGCTTTTTGAGAAATTCGGTATATTTACAAGAACAGAGCTGTCATCCAGAGAGGAAGTTGTATATGAAACATATGCCAAGAGTCTGCATGTAGAGGCGGTCACCATGTGCGAGATGGCATCAAAGCAGATCCTGCCGGCATGTATAAAGTATGCTACGGAACTGGCTGTATCGGTAAGGGAACTGGATCAGGCAGGGATGGATGTTTCTACGGAAAAGGGACTTCTGGAGGAAGTGTGCTCCGATATAGATGAGCTGAAGAGCGCTCTGGACAAGCTGATGGTGGATGTGAGCAAGGCAGGAAGAACGTCCAATGAAAAAGAAAAGGCTTTCTTCTATAAGGATACGATCGTTCCGGATATGGCAGCATTGCGAACACCGGCCGATGCTCTCGAGATTGTAGTGGACAGGAGTCTGTGGCCGTTCCCTACATATGGTGAGCTGATGTTTGAAGTATAGTATGCAGTAAAGGATTAAGGTAAGGAGGGCAGGATATGTCTATTTTGGTAACAGGCGGTGCGGGTTATATCGGTACACACACGTTAGTGGAGCTCCTGAACGGAGGATATGACGTTGTGGTCATGGACAACTTTTCCAACTCATCACCGAAAGCTATTGCTGCAGTAGAGAAGCTGACCGGAAAGAAGATCAGACTGTACAAAGCGGATATAAACAGCCGGGAGGATCTGGAGAAGATAATGTCGGAGAATCCTGATATCAGGGAATGTATCAACTTTGCATCCCTTAAGGCTGTCGGGGAATCTGTGGAGAAGCCCTGGGAGTATTACCAGAATAATATAGGAGGTACTCTGACTCTGCTTGATGTGCTGAGAAAGCACGGCGCCAAGAATTTTGTTTTCTCATCTTCGGCTACGGTATACGGAGATCCGGAAACCGTACCGATCACGGAAGACTGTCCCAAGGGAACCTGTACCAATCCGTACGGATGGACGAAATGGATGCTGGAACAGATACTGATAGATATGCAGAAAGCCGATCCAGAGTGGAATATGGTCATTCTCAGGTATTTCAATCCCATAGGAGCGCATGCATCGGGAGAGATCGGAGAAAATCCGAACGGCAGACCGAACAATCTGATGCCGTATATCACACAGGTTGCTGTGGGCAAGCTGCCCGAACTCGGTGTATTCGGAGATGACTATGATACACCGGATGGCACGGGAGTCAGGGACTATATCCATGTGGTGGATCTGGCCAAGGCTCATGTTAAGGCCATAGACAAGCTGAGAGATAAACCCGGATGCTTCATATGCAATCTGGGAACGGGACACGGATATTCGGTGCTTGATATAGTAAAAACATTCGAAAAGGTTAATGGGATCAAGATACCGTATTCGATCAAACCGAGAAGGGCCGGTGATATAGCAGAGTGCTATGCAAGTCCCGGGAAAGCAAAAAAAGAACTCGGCTGGGAAGCCGAGAATGGTATAGAAGAAATGTGCCGTGATTCATGGAACTGGCAGAAGGGCCATCCGAACGGGTTTGACGACTGATATCAGCCGTGCCCGGCCTGCTGCTCCAGAAAATCCATGACGGTGTCGACGCCCTTGTTCTCCTTATCAAAGTGGATGCCGATAGCCTGATGGCCGTCAAGCTGAAATACCCTTACAACGCGGCACTGAGCTCTGGAAACCAACGTGCCTGTGTCGCGTGAGTAGAAATGGACCGTGCAGCTGTCTCCTGAGTAGACGTCTATCTCGTCTTTAAATACCAGGGCAGCGCCGGATTTTGACAGATCCTTTATCCTTACGGCACGAACTCCGCCGTAAGAACAGTACAATGCCGTATACGCAGTATCTATTCTTTCGTATTGTCTCTTCTCTTCCATCGTCCCGTTAAAAAAGTGTCATGCGATCCGCACAAACACACATAATAATGTAGATGAAAAATCAGATTTCTGCAAGTATTATATTGCGTACACGCCGTGTCAGTGAAAAAGTGCCGGAGTTTGTACGCTGCATTGCTATAAGCAGTGTAGCATTTTTTGAAGGAATATTGGCAAAATACGGTCCGAGCCATCCGTCCCATCCGTATTCACCGGGACACATGAGAGTATCACAGGTCTCGGGGGATGTGCCGATGCGAAGCAGATTGGCGTATGAGAAGCCCTGAAGCTCAAATCTTTTGTGAAATCCGGCTTCGGCGATCGCGGAAGCCCTGTGTGCTGTCATGAATTCAACTGTTGCGGGAGAAAGGATCTTCTGTCCGCTTGGAGCAGTTCCTCCGTTAAGCAGCATCTGGGCAAATCTATTATAATCATTCAGAGTGGAGGCCAGCCCCGCTCCGCCTGATTCGAACGCAGGCTCCCGGTCCATACGTGACATTATTCCAAGGTTGTTTCCGGTATATTCATGGATATCATCGTCGGTAAAAGGTATCTCATTTTCAGGAGTCCCGTGTAAATGGCTGTCCGGAACATAGGATCTTGCCAGCCGATACTGTCTGTCATCTGGAACAAAGAATCCCGTATCATTCATTCCGAGAGGATCAAAAAGCTCTTTTTGAAGGAACTGGGAAAAGCGTACGCCACTTACTTTCTCGACAATTGCTCCCAAAATGTCAGCACAGGTACTGTACAGATAATCCGAGCCGGGATCAAATGCAAGCGTACAGGCTCCGAGAGCCTCCGCCACTTCCAGAGTGGACATCTGCTTTTTGGTATCAAGACGGTTTTCGATGGATCTGAATACAAGATCTGCATCCATGCCTGCAGGAGTAGCCGGATCGGGATAAGACATACCACCGGTCATATCCAGCAGATCTCCTATGGTCATGCTGCGGGAGACGTTTTTCTTGCTGCCGTCTTCGGCATAGTATCGCTGGGAAGCGAAGGATGAGATATAGTCTGAAACGGGATCCAGTCTGTCGAGCAGACCTCTCTCGATAAGTATCATCACGGCGGCTGATGTGATCGGCTTGGTCATGGAATAGAGCCGGATGATGGTGTCCTCTGAGTAAGGAATACCGGCTGCGATATCTGCATAACCCCGGTCCATTCTCAGCAGCTTGCATCCATCCTTGTATAAAAGCACAGATGCACCGGAGATCTCTCTGTCATCTATATATCTTTGGAGCAGTCTTTCGATCTTTTCTTTCATGTCGGATATCCTTTTCTAATCGTGCATCCTTCTAAACTCTGTAGGTGTACATCCCTTTATAAGCTTAAACATCCTGACAAAAGCAGGCAGGCTGGAAAAGCCGGAATGGATCGCTATTTCCGTAACTGTGGCGGATGGCTCCGTCAGGAGCATTTCCGCATGCTCTATGCGTTTCAGGTTCACATAGCGGTAAAATGTCTTGCCGGTGAACTGCTTGAAAAGCCTTGTAAAGTGAAACTTCGAGAAGCCGGCCATCTCAGCGACTTCTTCCAGCTTCAGGTCTTCATTGAAGTGAGCGTTAATGTATTCGCATACCTCCATGAACTTCTCGGCATACTCCTGCTGCTTGTCGCGGGATACATCGAAACCGGCCGTGGAGGTGCTGTATTTTCGTCCTATCGCTACCAGCATCTCTATAAGCATGGAGTAGATATAAGCTCCGGCAAGCGGGGTCTTGCTGTAATACTCTTTTTCTATATTAAGTAACAATTCCTTTAATTGGGGTGCGATATCCGTATCCTTATCCTTCCATATTACAGTGGCCGGGGAGAGCATCGTCACAGCGGATGAAAGCTCGGGCAGGGTTGCGATCAGAGCGTAATCCGGCTGAAATATCAGTCGCTCTCCGTTTTCCGGAGCAATCAGGTGATGTATGGTGCTGGATGAGATAAAAATGATATCGCCTTCAGACAGGCTGTATTTCGTGTCGCCCAGGATCACGTCGTAACCGCTTTTTATCGGCATTATGATCTCCGGATTTGAATGCCAGTGAGGCGGATAGTTTTCTGCCTCTATATTGTGGTAGAGGCGAAACATGGGGCGCTCTTTGAAGTTGACGGTTTCGTGATATCCCTTGAGTGATTCTATCATGGCTGCATCCCTGACCGGTGTAATAAAATACTTGCTAAAAATTACCTGGTATCAATAAATATGAAACAATAATTGCTAAATGATTACGACAAGATTTTAGCATATTTCAGTTCAAAAACAAGCAATTTGACTGAAATGGTCAGGTTTTTATCAAAATTTGACACCGAAGAGGATAGGCGCTTGGTGATAATGCACAAAAAAACCTCAGATAATCATGGTAATATGTGCAAGGTTTCATCATCAAAAAGTTGAAAATAGCAATTTTTAATATTTTAGTAGCAACAATTTTGAAGCATAGTTTATGGCGATGCAATATTCTGATATTACGAACAGGCTTCGTTTATAAAACGGAGCGAAATCTTTTTACTATACTTTTAGGAGGGAGTACTAAATGAAGAAAAAGGTTTTGTCAATACTTTTGACGGTAGCTATGACAGCTTCTCTTCTTGCAGGATGCGGAAGCTCAGGAGCAGCAGGCGGAGCAGCACCCGCAGCAGACAGCGGAGCAGCAGATGCAGCAGCACCCGCAGCTGATGACAGCGCAGCACCTGCAGCAAGCGGAGACGTACAGGAGATCACATGGATGTTCTGGGATGATCTCAACGCAACAGAGGATCTGATCTCAAAGGGTTACAAAGAGACCATCGACAGATTCAACAAGGATTATGAAGGACAGTATCACTGCACACCTATCACAACGAACCTTGAGGAGTACTACACAAAGCTCAATGCGCTTGTTGCATCAGGCGAGACACCCGATGTATTCATCGTAAGCCCCGGCCCGAACCTTACCACTTATGTGGAGCCCGGCGTAGCAGCAGATCTTACACCTTATCTGGATGCTGACTGGAAGGGAACATTCTCCAGCGACGCTGTATTCGCACAGCAGACATATGACGGCAAGATCTATGCTGTACCGCTCAACATCGCAGCGGCATGCGTATTCTACAACAAGGAAATGTTCAAAGAAGCAGGAGTTGAGGTTCCCAAGACATGGGATGAGCTCATCGATGCATGTAAGAAGATCAAGGCTGCAGGACACACACCTATCACCATCAGTGCCGGTACAGCATGGTGCCTCTCAATGCTCGCAGGATATCTCTGTGACAGAGAAGGCGTAGATCTCAAGAAGATTGAGTCCGGTGAGGAGAGCTGGAACAATACAAAGACTATCAACGCAGCAAACAAGCTGATCGAGCTTTCAGAGTATTTCCAGCCCACAGCAGCAGGTGATACCAACGATGTTGCTACAGCAGGCCTTTACAACGGAGAGGCAGCTATCCTTATCCAGGGATCATGGGCTATAGGACAGATCAACGGTGAGAACCCTGACTTCGAGCAGAAGTGCGGCGTGTTCCAGTTCCCGGAGATCCCCGGCGGCAATGACCCCAACAGGGTTATAGCAAAGTCAGACTCACTTGCCATGAGCGCAACAACGAAGTCTCCTGAGGCTGCAATAGCTCTGATGAAGTACTTCACAGATGATACAGCTCAGAAGTATACAGCTGAGGTCGGCGGAAAGATCCCCGTTACCAAGGTTGAGTACGATGCATCCAAGGCACCTGCACAGCTCGCAGACGTTATGGACATCTTCTCAAACGCAAGCTCAACATTCGGCTTCTACAATGAGTCACTGTTCTCTACAGAGGCAGGATCAACCTTCGATGACAACATGGTTGCTATCTACCTCAAGGAGAAGACACCTGAGCAGGCATTTGACGATCTCGACAAGTGGTATGCAGCAAACAAGAAGTAATACGCTGAAGTTATGACATCATCAGGGGTCAAAGAGCTCTTTGACCCCTGATATTTTTAAGAAGAGATAAGAAGGAGAAAAGAATGGATAAGCTCTTAAAGGATAAAAAAGCGATAGCGGTCTTCGTACTGCCGGCGTTCATCCTGTTTACACTGATCCTTTTCATTCCCATCTGCCAGTCGATATACTATTCGTTCTGCGATTATGACGCATTGACGAAACCGACCTTTGTGGGATTAAAGAATTACAAGAATCTGCTGATAGATGATACCATGAAGATAGCAGTAAAGAATTCTTTGTTCTTTCTCATCTATTCTTGTGTGACACAGCTGATCATGGGCCTTATACTGGCAGGTCTGCTGACAAATATAGAGAAGGGAAGGAATTTCTTCAAAAATGTGATCTACCTCCCCTGCGTTCTTTCATCTGCAGCTCTCGGACTTTTGTGGATGTTCATCTTCAGCCCGAAGCTTGGTATCAACCAGATACTTGCTAAATACGGTATCGAGGGACCCCTCTGGCTGATGGATATCAAAAACTACATCCCGCTTCCCATGTGGGTCATCGCGTTTGTGGCTCTGTGGCAGTATGTGGGACAGTCTATGATGCTTTATATGGCGCAGATCTCCGGCATCAACAAGTCTCTTTATGAGGCTTCTTATATAGACGGATGCAGCAAAGTGAAGTCATTCAGGTATATCACACTGCCGCTTATCAAGCCCATGGTGGCTACGGCGATGTCACTTAACGCAATAGGCTCACTGAAATTCTTCGATCTGATCTTTAACATGACAGAGGGTGGACCCAACAAAAAGACCATGGTGCTGGCGACACATCTGTATGAGCAGGGATTCAAATACTTCAAATACGGGTATGCGAGTGCAATAGGTACAATACTGCTGATACTGTGCCTGTTGATGACCTTCCTGATCAATAACGTGTTCAAGACAGAGAATTATGAAATGTAACAGGGGAGGCATATGAGATGAAAAGTAAGAAGATCACACCTGCAACCATACTGATATACATATTCTTCCTGATAATGACGGTCATATATCTGGCGCCTTTGCTCTGGGTCTTTTCCGTCTCGTTCAAGACAAACGGGGAGATCTTTACAGATCCGTTTGCTCTGCCGCAGAGTATATTCATCGACAACTATACTTTTGCCTGGACGGCCGGAAAGCTCGGCATAGCCATGGTGAATTCACTCTTTGTCTGCGTGATCACCCTTTTGCTCAGCATGTTCCTCGGCTCAACGGTATCATTTGCCATAGGCAGGATGAAATGGAAGATATCGGGACTTGTAATGGTGTACTTTATGATGGGTATGATGATACCGGTACACTGCGTGCTTATCCCGCTGTTCACGAGATTTGCCAAGATAGGGCTTTCCAACAATCTTTGGGGACTGATACTGCCTTATCTTACATTCTCTCTTCCGACGACCATCTTTATCATGACGGGCTTCTTTAAGAGTCTGCCCAATGAGCTGGTAGAGTCTGCGTGCATAGACGGATGCTCCATATATCAGATATTCGGACGCATCTGCCTGCCGCTTTCAAAAACGGGACTTTTCGTTACGGGACTAATGACATTTGTGGCAAACTGGAATGAGCTGCTTCTTGCTATGGTCTTCATTTCGGATGATAACCGCAAGACATTGCCGGTATCTTTGTCAAAGTTTGTTGGACCGTATAATACGAACTATTCACAGATGTTCGCAGCTATTGTCATAGCCATCATACCGACGATCCTTGTGTACAGCGTATTCAGTAACCAGATAGTTGACGGTCTGACAGCCGGAGCAGTCAAAGGGTGAAACAGCCGGTGGCTGTTTCACGGGCACGTTTTGGCGAGCTGAGCGCGGCAGTGCCCCGGGGCTTATATCAATTTAAGGGAGAAAGCATTTGAAACATAAGAACGAAAGAAAAGCTCTGATCACAAGCCTTTATACAGCTGATCCTTCAGCGCATGTGTTCGGAGGAAAGATATACATATATCCGTCGCATGATCTGAAAATTCCGGTTGCCGATGATGACAACGGTGAACAGTACATGATGGAGGATTATCATGTGCTGTCCATGGACAATCTGGATGCGGAATGTATAGATAACGGTCTGGCTCTGTCGAAAGATGATGTGCCGTGGGTCGACAAGCAGATGTGGGCGCCGGATGCCATATACAAAAACGGGAAGTACTATCTCATATTCCCGGCGAAGGACAAAGATGGGATCTTCAGACTCGGTGTAGCGGAGTCTGAGTCGCCGACGGGACCGTTCGTGCCACAGAGCAATTTCATACAGGGAAGTTACAGCATAGATCCGGCAGTCCTTGTCGATGATGACGGAAGGACATATTGCTATAACGGCGGCCTCTGGGGAGGACAGCTCGAGATGTGGCAGTCCGGAAGCTTTGACAGGGATGCTCACCGGCCCGAGGGTGATGAGCTCGCACTGGGACCGATGTTCGCGGAGTTTACGGAGGATATGACCGGATTTGTGTCCGCACCGAAGCATCTTGAGATACTGGATGAAAATGGAGAACCTCTGAAAGCCAAGGATGAAGACCGCAGATTCTTCGAAGGCCCCTGGGTCCATAAGTTCAAGGGGAAGTACGTACTGTCATATTCCACCGGAAGCACGCATTATATCTGCTACGCAGAAGGAGACAGGCCAGACGGACCTTTCACTTATAAGGGACGCATCATGGAGCCGGTAAAGGGGTGGACTACACATCATTCGATACTGGAGATAGAAGGCGAGTGGTATATCTTCTACCATGACATAGAGAGATCCGGAGTTACACATGCGAGAGATGTGAAGTACACAAGACTCCACATAGATGAGGATGGCCGCATAGAGACCATACATCCATACGATATCAACTGATCTTCATATTATAGAACCGTTTCCTCTTTTTAGGATTGTGTCCGCATTGTATTTACAGTGCGGACATGATTCTTTTCGGGCGATTTTCCATTTGTAAATAGAGCCGTTTCACTTTATAATTAAAGGGTTATGAACGAATACAACGAATACAATAATTACAATGGAAACAACGGCCCGGGAGGAGATCAGGGCAATGGCTACAATCGTGGCCCCGGAGGCAACGGAGGGGGCAACGGAGGCGGAAACGGCAGAGATCCGAGAAACAGGCAGACCATATATGTGCTGATCATAGCTACGCTGTTTACGATACTTGGCATGAGCTTTATGTCGAAAGCCCTGTCACAGTCTACTACACAGGAGATACCCTACAGCCAGTTTCTGAACATGCTTTCCGAGAATAAGATCGCGGAAGTGGAGATCGCAGAAGACCGGATAAACATTACCCCGAAGGGAGAAGATGGCAATGCCCTGCTTCTTACGTCTTACTATACGGGGCTTATGAATGATCCTTTTCTTGTAGAGAGACTTGAGGAGTCGGATATTAAATATACTCACAAGATCCCGGACAGATCCGGAGCCATAATAGCGGCGATACTGAACTTCGGTCTGCCGCTGATACTTGTATGGGGACTGCTGTCACTGTTTATGAGACGGATGGGCGGCTCCGGAGGAGGGATACTCGGAGTCGGCAAGAGTGCATCCAAGGCATATGTCACCAAAGATACGGGAGTGAGCTTTAAGGATGTGGCCGGTCAGGAGGAGGCAAAGGAGAGCCTTCAGGAGATGGTCGACTTCCTTCATAATCCCCAGAAATATGCACAGATCGGAGCGCGTCTTCCCAAAGGAGCGCTTTTGGTGGGGCCTCCCGGTACCGGAAAGACTCTGCTTGCCAAGGCAGTGGCAGGTGAAGCGCATGTACCTTTCTATTCGCTTGCCGGATCGGATTTTGTGGAGATGTTCGTCGGTGTGGGAGCATCGAGAGTAAGGGATCTCTTCAGTGATGCAGAAAAGAATGCACCCTGTATCATCTTCATAGATGAGATAGATGCCATAGGAAAGAGCCGTGACAGCAGATATGGCGGAGGCAATGATGAGCGCGAACAGACACTCAATCAGCTGTTGTCTGAGATGGACGGATTTGATTCGTCAAAGGGTATCCTCGTGATAGGTGCTACCAACAGACCTGAGACGCTGGACAAGGCGCTGCTCCGTCCGGGACGTTTTGACAGGCGGGTCATAGTAGACAAGCCCGATCTGAAGGGACGCATAGATACTCTCAAGGTACATGCAAAAGACGTGAAGCTTGACGAGACGGTAGATTTCGAAGCGGTAGCGCTGGCTACATCGGGTGCAGTAGGCTCCGATCTCGCCAATATGGTGAATGAGGCTGCGATCAATGCTGTTAAGTCAGGCAGAGCATATGTGAATCAGAAGGATCTGATGGATTCGGTGGAAGTGGTCCTTGTCGGCAAGGAGAAGAAGGACCGCATCATGAGTAAGGAAGAGAGAAGGATCGTTTCCTATCATGAGATAGGACATGCTCTTGTATCGGCACTGCAGAAAAACTCGGAGCCCGTGCAAAAGATAACCATCGTGCCTCGTACCATGGGAGCACTGGGATACGTTATGAACGTACCCGAGGAAGAGAAATATCTGAACACCGCGGCAGAGCTGCATGCTCTTCTGGTAGAGACTCTTGGAGGCAGAGCTGCCGAAGAGATAGTCTTTGATACCGTGACCACGGGAGCACAGAACGATATAGAAAAGGCAACAAAGATAGCCAGAGCCATGGTCACTCAGTACGGTATGAGCAAGAAGTTCGGACTGATGGGACTGGAGACGATACAGGATCAGTATCTTGAAGGCAGGACCGTCATGAACTGTTCGGATGAGACGGCAGCGGCAGTGGATGAAGAAGTAATGAAGATCCTTAAGGAGGCTTACAAAGAAGCTAAGTCTCTGCTTAAGGACAACAGAGCCCTGCTGGATAAGCTTGCAAAATTCCTGATAGAGAAGGAAACCATAACCGGCAAGGAGTTCATGGAGATATATCGTAAAGAGAAGGGACTTACGGAAGAAGAGACTTCGGGAAAGAATAGAGAGCGCGTGTCGATGAAGGGCCGCAGTAAGTCCGACAAAGAACCGGAGCACACGTTTGAGATCGAGATCAACGATGAAACACCGGCTAGTACGGATCCGGTAACTCAGAATACGGATCAAAACGATAATGCAGGAAAGGAAGCAGAAACCGCCACTGAAGCACCTGCATATGAGGGTATGGGAGCGGTAGTCCGCGGAAGGAAGAATGAGCATCAGTAAGATACATCAACACCATCCGGATGTAGACATACATATGGAGCCCCTCGATGTCATTAACGGCTTCGAGGTAAGACCCGGGTTTTACGGGATGAACGGAGCCACTGCGATCCCTACCGGAGTAAACTTCACCATCCATTCAAATCAGGCAACGTCTGTAGAGCTTCTTCTCTTTCATTCCGAGGAGATGGAGCCATACGGCGTCATTAAATTTCCCGAGGAATACAAGATAGGTCATGTATACTCCATGATCGTTTTTGATCTGGATATCGAAGATCTGGAGTATGCCTACAGGATAGACGGACCGAACGATCCGAAAAAGGGACTGACTTTTGATAAAAGCAAGATAATATTGGATCCCTATGCAAGAGCGGTAACGGGACAGGCTGACTGGGGCACACCCACAGACTATATCTATCACGCGAGAGTCGTAAGGGATAACTTTGACTGGGGCAACTGCAAGCAGCCGCTGACCCCGACCGAAGACCTGATAATCTATGAGATGCATGTCAGGGGATTTACGAAGGATGACTCCAGTGGAGTAAAGCATCCGGGTACCTTTGATGCAATAAAAGAGAAAATACCCTATCTGAAGGAACTGGGAGTTACGGCTGTTGAGCTGATGCCCATATTTGAATTTGACGAGATGCTCTCCAGGCGTGATTTCTACGGAAGAGAGCTCATGGACTATTGGGGATATAATACGGTCTGCTTTTTCGCTCCCAATACAAGCTATGCATCTACCAGAGAGCACAACCATGAGGGCGATGAGCTCAAGTCCATGATAAGAGAGCTTAATGAGAACGGGATAGAGGTCTTTCTGGATGTTGTTTTCAATCATACAGCAGAGGGAAATGAGGACGGCCCGATGTTTTCCTTTAAGGGACTGGATAACAACATATACTACATGCTCACTCCCGAGGGGTATTATTACAACTTTTCCGGCTGCGGTAACACACTGAACTGCAACCATCCCATAGTACAGCAGATGATAATGGAGTGCCTCAGGTACTGGGTCACGAACTACCGTGTAGACGGGTTCAGATTCGATCTTGCGTCAATTCTCGGACGGAATGAAGACGGATCTCCCATGAGCAAACCGCCTCTGCTCCAGTCACTGGCGTTTGATCCCATCCTCGGAAACGTGAAGCTGATAGCAGAAGCATGGGATGCGGGAGGAATGTACCAGGTGGGATCATTCCCTTCATGGAACCGTTGGATGGAATGGAACGGCAGATACCGCGATGATATGAGAGCTTTTCTTAAGGGAGATTGCGGTAAGGCCGGAGCGGCAGCAAGCCGTGTCACGGGATCGCCGGATCTGTATGATCCTGAGGTCAGGGGGTTCAATGCATCGGTGAATTTCATCAACTGCCATGACGGATTTACGCTGCACGACCTATATACCTACAACGAAAAGCATAATGAAGATAATGACTGGGGCGGTACTGACGGAGACAACCATAATCTTTCGTGGAACTGCGGTATAGAGGGAGAGACTACCGATAAGGATGTACAGTGCTTAAGAGACCGTATGGTCAAAAATGCTTTTGCATGTCTTATGACGAGCAGAGGGGCACCTATGTTCTTTATGGGAGATGAGTTCGGCAATTCACAGGGCGGAAATAATAACGCTTATTGTCAGGATAACAACATTTCATGGCTCAACTGGAAGGACCTGAAGACAAATAAAAAACTGTTTGAGTTTTTCAAATACATGATACAGTTCCGCAAGGATCATCCGGCGATACGCAAGCATCTGGAGCCATCAAAGATCGGCTTTCCCGAGGTATCATGCCACGGAGTGAGACCGTGGGAGCCGGATTATTCGGATGACAGTCATTATATCGGAGTCATGTTTACCGGTTCATACAGCAGGAAGAAAGATGATGATATCGTATACATAGCAATAAACACATACTGGGAAAATCTTGAGATATCTTTGCCGGAGCTTCCCATGGACAGACATTGGCATATGGCCGTGAACACCTATGACAAAGAGCCTGTCTTTAAGGATAAAAAACAGATATTCGAAAATGTGACAATGTATCCGAGATCCGTACGGGTCTTCTATGTATAACGACATACCGTTTCTGAACAGGAGAAAAACCATGCCAGAGATCGTGATAATGAAAGAAATAAAGGGGAGAAACGAAGAATACGCGAAGAGTAATCGTGAGAAACTCGCCGGCGACCACGTTCTTATGGTAAATGTCATGGGCGCACCCGGTTCAGGCAAGACTACTTTTCTTAAGGCACTTTGTACGGAACTGAAGGATCGCGGTATCGAGACAGCCGTAATAGAAGGGGACTTATACTCTTCCATAGACACGGATGATTTTATTGCGGACGGATTCAAGTCGGTACAGATTAATACCGAGGGTGAGTGTCATATTGATGCCAATGTGGTAAGACAGGGCTATGACAGGCTGGGCATGACGGACGGGGTAGTTTTCGTTGAGAATGTCGGCAACCTGATATGTCCCGCTGAGTTTGATCTGGGGGAGGGGCTGAAGATCATAGCGGCTTCTGTAACAGAGGGAGATGACAAGCCCTACAAATATGTACCCATGTATTCTTATGTGGATGCTGTCATACTTACAAAATGCGATCTTAAAGAGGCAGTAGGCTTTGATACGGAATATTTTACCAGGGGACTTAGAGCCCTGAATGAAGCTCTGGTGATCGAGACTGCAGTGACATCTGCCGGTACGTCAGGTATAGGGGAAGCGGCAGACCTTATTGTTAAGCACTACAAGGAAATCTGATATTTGGAAGATTGGGAATTCTTTCTCCGTAAAGCAATATTTACGGATTTCCTGAGAGACAGGCATCAGGACGCACAGGAGAAGATGAGCGAACTGATACTCAGGAAAAACGGGGGTAAGCTCTACCGTTACCGTCCTTTGGACGATGCGGAGGTGGAGCTTATTAGAGGTGGAAATATATATTTCTGCAGGGCAGTCCGTTTTGAGGGGGCCGGTGATGTAGTCATGAGGTTCAAAAGCTATCTTTCATGCTTCACCGATGATCTCAAGAGCGAGGCAATGTGGTATAAATATGCCGACAAGAGTGAGGGGATGTGCCTTGAATACAACTTTGAGGACATGCAGAAATTTGCCGAGGCAAACAAGCTCGTGCTGCTGCCGGTCATTTATGATGATGAGGAACATGAAGAGCTGACCGGGACTGTAGGAAACGTGCTCTCCATGATGACGAAGAGTACAGATGAGGCGGCGGAGTTTGAGTGGAGGCTGTGGAAATATGACAAGTCAAGCCATGATATCGGCAAGATCCTGTCGGGAGTACATCCGAAACGCATACATGTAGGAGATATGGCCAGTCTCGATACAGGTACATGCAAAGAGCTGGAGAGGATATGCACAGAAAGAGATATAGAGATGGTGATCAAGGAAAGGAGTGTCTTCTGAGATATGAATGAGCCAAAGGAAGTCACACTGCTCATAATGGCGGCCGGTATGGGAAGCCGTTACGGAGGTATGAAGCAGATAGATCATGTGGACGAAGAGGGCGACAAGATCATAGATTTTTCCATATTTGATGCGAAAAGGGCCGGCTTTACAAAGGTTGTGTTTGTGATCAAGAAGGAGAATCTGGAGATATTCCGCAAGGAGATCGGAGACAAAGTATCGAAGCATATCAAGGTGGAATATGCATTTCAGGAACTGTCCGATGTGCCGGGCAGTTTTAGTATACCGGCAGACAGAGTCAAGCCGTGGGGTACGGCGCATGCTGTGCTTTCAGCGAGAGATGTGATACGTGAGCCTTTTGCTGTGATCAATGCAGATGACTTTTACGGAAGAGATGCATTTGAGAAGGCATACAGCTTTCTGGAGAAGACAAAAGAAGGTCACTATGCAATGGTGGCATACGAGCTGAGAAACACTCTTACGGAAAACGGAACCGTATCAAGGGGTATATGTGAAGTCTCGGATGAAGGCCTGCTCATGGATGTAACAGAGCGTACAAAGATAAGAAAAGCCGGAGAAGATGCGGAATATACCGAAGATGACGGAAATACCTGGACCAAGCTTCCCGGGGATTCCGCCACAAGCATGAATTTCTGGTGCTTTTCCGAGGATTTCATGGGTACGATAGGCGCTAAATTTGAGAGATTCCTTCAGGAGGAGGTTCCCGGGAATCCCCTGAAAGCAGAGTGCTATCTGCCGACGGTCGTATCTGCACTACTGTCGGAAAAAAGATGTGATGTACATATACTGAAGACATCCGGCAAATGGCATGGGGTCACATATATAGAAGACAAACCTGCATTGACGGAAGCAGTCAGCAGGATGAAGGAAGACGGCTTATATCCCAGATATCTGTGGTAAGAAAGGGAGATACTTATGGAAAATATTCTGGTTCTTGATTTCGGAGGACAATATAATCAGCTCATAGCAAGAAGGGTCAGGGAATGCCAGGTATATTGTGAGGTCCACTCCTCGGATATGCCGATCGACGAGATAAAGAAAATGGCTCCCAAGGGGATCATCCTCACCGGCGGACCGAATTCGGTGTATGATCCGGCTTCTCCTCATGCGGATCAGGAATTGTTTTCCATAGGAGTACCAATCCTCGGCATTTGTTACGGGGCACAGATACTTGCATATCAGCTCGGCGGCAAGGTGTCGACAGCACCCGTATCCGAATACGGAAAGACAGAAACAGTAGTGGATACGGATATACCTTTATTCCACGGATGGGCAGAAAGATCTGTTGCATGGATGAGTCATACCGACTATATCGAAAAAGCCCCCGAAGGCTTCACGGTAACAGGCCACACCTCAAATTGTCCCGTGGCTGCCATGCAGGATGAATCAAAGGGATTCTATGCAGTTCAGTTTCATCCCGAAGTGGTACATACCGATGAGGGTATGAAGCTTTTCAGGACCTTCGTATATGATATCTGCGGCTGCAAGGGTGACTGGCAGATGGGATCCTTCATTGAAACGACCGTTGCATCCCTCAGAGAAAAGATCGGAAGCGGCAAAGTACTGCTCGGTCTGTCGGGAGGTGTGGATTCATCGGTGGCAGCGGCACTGCTGTCAAAGGCTGTCGGAAGACAGCTCACCTGTGTATTTGTGGACCATGGCCTTTTAAGAAAGAATGAGGGTGATGAGGTAGAGGCAGTATTCGGACAGGGCGGACAGTTTGATCTAAACTTCGTTCGTGTTGATGCGGCAGAGTATTTCTATGAGAAGCTCGCCGGAGTGACTGAGCCTGAACAGAAGCGCAAGATCATCGGCGCAGAATTCATAAACGTGTTTGAAAAAGAAGCAGAGAAGATAGGCGAGGTGGATTTCCTTGCTCAGGGCACTATATACCCCGATGTCATAGAGTCGGGACTCGGCAAGTCAGCTACCATCAAGTCTCATCACAATGTCGGCGGCCTGCCCGAGCATGTTAATTTCAAGGAGATAGTAGAGCCGCTTCGGATGCTTTTCAAGGACGAAGTAAGGCAGGTCGGCCTGCAGCTCGGTATACCGGAGAAGCTTGTATACAGACAGCCTTTCCCGGGCCCCGGACTTGGGATACGAATTATCGGTGATATCACGTCAGAGAAGGTCCGTATCGTGCAGGATGCTGATGCGATATACAGAGAAGAGATAGATAAAGCGGCAGAAGACTGGAAGGAAAGCCATAACATGGAGAATCCTTCATGGATGCCGTCTCAGTATTATGCGGCACTTACCAATCTGCGTTCGGTAGGTGTAATGGGTGACGGCCGTACCTACGACTACGCTGTGGCGTTAAGAGCCGTCATTACATCTGATTTTATGACTGCTACTGCGGCACCGATCCCGTGGGATATACTCACACGTGCAGCTGACCGCATAGTCAATGAAGTCTCCGGAGTGAACCGTGTTTTCTATGACTGCACGAGCAAACCTCCGGCAACGATAGAGCTTGAATAAATAACATCGCCCCGAAATCCGCTAATACAAGGGTTTCGGGGTTGTGAATTTGTCAAGGTGCTATGGTCTCACACGAGATCGGGGTATATTTATGGGCAAAAGCCCTTGTACCTTAAGTTATTTGATGGGCGGCTGCGCTACCGCCGGATAATTTAGCGCTTACGAAAGAGATAAAGAGGCAGGATGAAAATGAATGGTAAATACGATACATATTTGCTGTATGAATATATGAAAAAGGTCTCATTTACTGTAAGGATTCTTGTAAAGCTTAATGAAAGTGTCGACTCTGAGCTTTTGAATGAGGCGGCTCAGGAGGCGATATCAAGATATCCCTATTTTTCGGTAAAAGTGAGAGTAGATGAGAGCGGTGCCTTTGCGCTCGATCATAATGAAAATCCCATCCCGGTGCTTCCGGAAGAGAACAGAAGGCTTATGCTCGGCTCGGAAAAGACCGGTGGCCATCTGTTCGCGATAACGTACAGGGATAACTGTGTATGGTTTAATTTTTCCCATTCGCCCTGTGGTGGTTATGGCGGACTGTTCTGGGTTAAGACTACCTTATATCAGTATCTGACAAAAAAGTACGGCACAATAACTGCACCGGCTGACCTTAAGCGTGTCGGTACTCCGGTATCGGAAAAGGAGACTGAATTACCCGATGCCTCAAAACTGCCGGATGATGAACCGATCAAGAGATATGACGGTAAAAGCAGCAAAGTCGGACTCGGCAGATTTTTAAAGTATCTGTTCAATCCGTTTGTTAAAGATAACTACTATTATGAGATCATTATCCCAAAGGATAAGTTCATGGAGTATGCAAAGAGTATAGACGGCAGCCCTAATACAATATTTGCAGCATTCTTATTTAAGATGATCGCAAGGTATTATCCTGCCAAACCCAATGATATACTCTCCGGAAGGGTAGCTGATGATTACAGAAATGACATAGGGGCAGCTGAATCGTATCGCGATTTTACGAGACTGATACATATCATGTATACCAGGCAGATGGAGAATGATCCGATCGAAAAGCTGAACCGTATGGCAAGAGGAGCTGTCATCTTCCAAATGCAGCCTGAGCTCAGCTGTGAACGTTACAAGCAGATCGAGGAGATCCATAAGGGGATAGATGCACAGCCCGATCTTAAGAGCAAGAAGAAGTTTGCGACCCAACATAGCCTGTTCAGATCAGATGTAAGGGACGTTTTCAACGTCAGTTACGTCGGACAGACGGACTGGGGAGGAATGGAAGACTACATTAACGAGGTCTATTCAATAACCGATGGAGACTATATGTTGGAGGTAAACGCGCTTAAAGATAACTTCTGCCTCTGTTTTCAGCTTATCAATAAGGATCATAAACCTGTGGAGCTGTTTTGCAGGATTTTAGAAGAAGAGGGTTTGCCATACACCGTATCGGAGATGAAGACACGATATCTGCCTGATATAGAGCTTCCAAATTAGATTGCGCTGTTTAAAAGGCTAACACATGATGGTATCGAATCCGGTAGTCTCCATGATATCCCGGACGGCTTTATTCATGTTGATAAGACTAAACCCGGCCTCGTCATCAACTGATTTTCGCATGATCAATAATACACGAAGCCCTGCTGATGAGATGTATTCGAGCCCGTTCATATCTACGCATATAGCCGTTATTTTGTTCCTGGCAGCGGATTCTTTATATAGGGAAAGGAGCTCCGGCG